>DASWQK010000713.1:0-4225 GCA_036403735.1 Pyrinomonadaceae bacterium | reverse complement strand
GAACCAAATCCTTGGCGTTGGCCCACCGTCGCGTTTGTTCCTGAACATTCGCGAAGACAAAGGCTACACCTATTCAGTCAGCAGCACCTTCAACGCGCTGAGATATCCCGGCTTGTTCAATGCTCAGTCCCCCGTGCGCACCGAGGTGACTGAAGGAACGATTCGCGAATTCATGAGCGAGTTCAAACGCATTCGCGACGAGAAAGTCACAGCGACGGAACTCGATAATGCCAAGCATGCGATCATCGGCAACTTCGCGCTGACGCTCGAGAACCCAACCGGGCGCCTGAACAACATCATCCAGCAGAGGATGTATGGTCTGCCCGCGAATTACTGGGACACGTATCCGCAGAAGATCCAGGCGATCACGGCCGAAGACGTTCAACGCGTCGCGCAGAAATACGTCGACATCAATCACATGCAAATCGTTGCGGTCGGCGATGCTTCAAAGACCCGCGCCGTGTTGGCCAAGTTCGGCAGCGTGCAGGAATACGATGGCGACGGAAAGCCGGTCAGAACCGCCTCAGCCGGCGGACAGTGAGTTTCGCTATCGTTTAGAGGCGGGCCTACCGCCCGCCAGGGACAAGGATGTCCGCGCTCCATTCAGATGCACAATCAAAACACCCGCAAGCTCATGTGAGCCTGCGGGTGTTTGTCTGAACAGCGTCTGACGTTTGAGATTCAGTTTCCAACGATCGGGAACACATCCCAAGCCCAGCGCCCGACGTGCGAGTGTTTGGCATCGTCTACTTTTGCGCGATAACGAAAGTGGTTGCCGAACTGGTCGGTTCGTTTCGATTCCTTATAATCCAACGAAATCGATTCGATGTTGAGTGACGGCAACGTTTGTAATTCATTCGGCTCAGAGATGCCGTTATGATTCGTGTCTTGCCAAAGGCGCAGGCTTGAAAAGATCGCATCCCGACTGTCGATAATCCCATCTCCGTTGCCGCCACTTTGGGCTTTGTCATATTCCTTTAAGGCGAGGAAGCCATTCTTAATCTCGCCGTGCGGCGGCTGAGGTTGCGGCGCAGCGCCGCTGAACAGTTCGGTAGCGTTGTCTATGACTCCGTTTCGGTTTCTATCAAGTACCAGCCACGCGTCATCACTGTTGGCCGCGGTCCATGCGGTGTGAATTGTCGTACCAATGCCAAACATATCAAAATCTACGCCGCCGACACCGTCCGTCAGATTAAACCCGTCGCCTTTGACATCGACAACAATCGGCGTCGAGCAAATTCCATGGATGCATTCAGCGCCACCGTTTGCCAGGCAAATGGCGCACATTTCGTCATAGCATGCGGTGGAAAAGGGGTTCTCATCACAAGGATCGCTGGTGTCCTCGCAAAGTGGATATTCGCCGCTGTAACCCTCACCGCACTGGCAGGTATGTGTTTGATGATTGTCTCTCGTCGGCTGCGTGTTTGTGACGCAATGACCGAGTTCATAACTGTAACTTGCGCTGTACGTCTTCTGATACCAGGTCGCACTTGTTCCATCGTCATCGAAATAGGGTTGGTCGAATCGTGGCCAGCATTGCGCGCATCCATTACCAAGAAATCCTGATCCGTCGGGAGCATATTGTCCCGTATCGGTAGGATCGACATTCCGAGGTATGTTGGTATCTTTCCAATAAACGGCCCAATGAACGGTCTTGGTTATTGTGCTAGTGAAATTGCCGCACGAACCAGAAGAACTTTCAGCTCCGTTCGGGTTTTGCGTATCGCCACAACTCGTGGCATCGAACGCTGCTAATCTCGAATTGAATGCCATCACAGCAAGGAGTGGAGAGTTAATATCTTCATGGCGTTGGCGCTCCCTTCTTGCTACGTTGCTCCTTTTCCGCTTTGATTTGAGCTCTGTCGTGCGCTCGCGCTCGATGCATTGTCTTCAGAGAAGCCTCATCGCCTTCTTCTGAGCCATCGGCATAAGTAACCGCAGCAACAATCAATGGCGCGCCAAAAGTCATAGAGCCGAAATTCATGAAAAGCTTAGTAGTGCCGTGAGGCACGATAACAACTATTGGATGTTCTTCATCCGTTAGTCCGTTAGTGGTAACGCCCCCATCACCAGACACGAGATCGATAGCCATAACCGCCAAATTAGAGTTGTTTCGCACTTCGACCGCTGCACCGGCATGAGGAGTTCCGGGATCTTCTATCCACGTGCGAACTATCTCTAGATTTTTCACCTGAGATAAAACCGGCGGCATGGAAGTAACACGCGGCTGTTGTTGCTCCTGTTTATTCGGCTGTTGTCGCTTCGCGCTAAAGACGCCCACACTGATCAACGACACGGCCATTAACGTTATGACGGAAAGAAAGATCCATTTCCGTATTCGAATTCGATTTGCCATATTGCCTCCTGAGTTTGAGGTGGAGTAACGGAAAGCTGACTGTCGGAGACACCCGTTGATGTGGGCGGCAGGGAGCTGTAGGGTGCCGCCACTGTACTCCCTATCCGCACTAAGTCAAGTGTTTTCTTGGATTTCTCCGAAACATAAACAACTGTGGAACTAGGGCGAAGGCGTCGGACTGGGACTCGCACTCGCGGCTGCGAACCCCGGCCCAATCTTATCGTCGAGTCCATCGAGCGTCCCGTTAACTTTCTTGTAAACCGTTTCGATGATCGAACGGCGCGCGGGATCGGGTGGGCCATTGACGTAGCTCTTGATGTAGTAAAGCAGTGCCTGATCGTGTTTGCCGTTAGCTTCCAAGGCCGCGCCCAGGTGCCACATCGATGAACGCCACAGCGGCGTGCCTTCCGTCGCGGTAGTGACCGCGCGACGGAGGCGGATTGCAGCGTCCGCAGGCTTATCCAAATTAAATAGCGCGAGGCCGGCCAGATCTTCAATCCTTCCCCGCAGCAGTCCCGACAAAGCCGTGCGGGGAGCGTCGGGGACATCGGGAGTTCCACCCTGGGCCAGGGCGCGCGCGCGTGCGTCGCCCAGCTCTTCAGGTTGAACTGCGACGGTCGCGGCCGGCGCACTCAACGCGACTTCGACGCCCGTCATAGCCTGGTCCATCAACTCGACCACGCTGGAAAGCGCCACGCCCTTCTTCACAAATTTGCCCGCGACATAGACCTGCCGGTAGGTGCGCATCGCATCGTCACCTTTAATGAAGTCCTGAGCGATCGCGACAAGTCCATCTTCATTGGGTGACGCCTGGTCCAAAGCTGCGTTGAAAGCCAGCAAGGCTTTCATCATCCGCGCATTTGCTTCGCTGTCAGCGGAGGTCGCCTGGAAGATCGTCGCGCGGCGTTCGGGTGCGAGCAATTCAGTAAAGCCGGCCGCGTGTGCGACGCTGCGGCCGGCAAGCTTGGTTTCGATTTCACCATCTTTGAGGGAAAAAGATCGCGCGAGTTCCTGCGCGGCTTCATCGTACAAACCGACTGACGCCAGGACGCTCGCCAACTCGTAATCGAGTGTGGGAAAACGACTGTACTGTCGCGCAAACCGCAGCCCGCGTTCTGCTTGCAGCGGCCGCTTGTCGGCAACCAGGGCGCGCGCCAGAGCAATCTGCGCCCATGAATAGCGCGGCTCGAGCGCGATTGCCTTCTGCGCCAAATCAAGTCCGCGCGCCGCATCGTTGTGGGCCATGAACCAATAGGCCGCTCCGGCGAACAGAGGCAGATTGCGCGACTCATCCTTGTCCTGCAGTGCGCTGGTCAGTTCAGTATCAGCCTCATCCTTCTTACCAAAATCGAGCAGCGAAAGGATTAATCCGGCGCGCGCCGGACTGCCGTGTTGATCGAGTTGTGCCTGGTCGCGCTCAAGAGCGAGTGCTTCCTGGATCTTACCGGCGGCACGCTTGGAATTCGCGAGAGCAATCCTGGCTGCTTTGCTCTCTTGCTCGAGTCGCAGCTGTTCGCGATAAAGCGCGAGCGCTTCTTCAGGTTTGCCGCTCGCTCGTTTCAAATCAGCGAGAGCGTAGCGCGCGGCCTCTGACTTCGGATCGAGCGACAACGCGCGCGCGTATTCAGATTCGGATTCGTCCAAACGCAAAGAGATATGACGCGCCGCACCCAACGCTTGATGCGCCGCAGCCAAATCAGGCGCGAGTTGTACCGCTGCCTCGGCGATTCGCGTAGCGTCGCCGGCATTTTCAATCGCCAGGTAAAACTGCGCGAGCGCAACTAGTCGCTTCCCACTTGATTTGGCCAAAGATTCAGCCTGATGAGCGATGTCGAACGCAGCGTCGCGGTGGCCTCGCAGAAACAGATT
>DASWQK010000712.1:0-3847 GCA_036403735.1 Pyrinomonadaceae bacterium | reverse complement strand
CCAAGCACTGCCGGCGCCGTAGTTTCCGTCGATGCGACTTGCAAGAGATCCCCGGGCGGCTGCGAAGCCATAGTCTCCTGCGCGGCCTGCGCTATCGCCGGATCGTTGTCGGCTGTCAGGTGGACCAGGGCCTCGAGCAGGTCCGCCTGTGGCAACGGCAGCAATCCCCTGGCTGCGGCTGAACGCGCAGCCGGCGGAGCGTTGCCTGAAATAATCGATTGAACTACGGGGTTAGTTGATGTCACTTGCGGCTCAGGAAACGATCGGCACCAGGAGTTTCAAAATATTGTTTTCGGAATGTAGGGCGGGCGCGCTTGTCCGTCCTTGAATTCGTACACCAGAGTTATGAACTGCGACGCCCGTTTTGCATTCCGAATCGCCGGCTCGAACTCAATCGCGCTCGTCGCCTTCATCGCCGACTCTGTCAGCCCATGCGGCAAAGACTTGATCGCGAACACGTACTTAATTGTGCCGTCGGCAGCCAGCACCATGCGCAGCCTGACATCGCCGCGCGTTTTCGCGGTGCGCGCCTCGTCCGTATATTCAGCCGCCGGCGCGTTAAGCAAGCGGGCCGATTGTTGCAGCTCACCTGAGCTAAAAACCGTGCGCAGTTCGGGACTGCTGATCGGTTGTGCATAAAGTTCCATGGTTTCCATCCGTTCACGCCAATAGTCCGCGTTGGGCGGATTCAATTTCAGAATGTCCTTGATTGTATTTGCAGCGGCGGCGAAAGCCTGGGCCAGATCATCCTGCCACTCGCGCAAGTGCTGATGATAATCAGCGGCGATCGGATATTGCCTGGGGCTCGGTGGACCAAATATAGTTTTCTGGATCGTTGCGTATTGGGAGTTGAGTTTGGCTTCGAGTTGATCTAGCGAAGTTTGCTGAACGGCGGGGACTTCCGCGCGAGTTGCCAGGATAAACGAAACGACAACGAGCGAAAAAAAGGTTTGCCGGGCCTGCCTTCGCCGCCCCGCACCGAGTAGTGAGATTTTCATTTGCTTAGGAGTTCAAATTGCCCCGTGACACTTCTTATATTTCTTTCCCGACCCGCACGGACATGGATCATTACGGCCGACTTTCGGCTGATCGCGCACGACCGTTTTCACTTTTCCGGCTTCTTCTCCCGCGGGAGCGGCGCCCTGGTTTGGACCGGTAAAGTTCATCGAGGTGCGTCGCGCGGCGCGCCTGCGTTGCAGTTCGGTTGGCTCTTGCTCAGAGACGACTTGCAGATTGAAGAGTGATCGGACGGTCGAGGTATCGATGCGATCCAGCATCGCCTGAAACATATCGAAACTCTCTTTCTTGTATTCGACCAGCGGATCTTTCTGCCCGTAACCGACCAGCCCGATTCCCTGTTTCAAATGATCGAGCGCCAGCAAGTGGTCTTTCCACTGCGCATCGATGATGTTGAGCATGATGATGCGCTCGTAGGTGCGCATCGCTTCTTCGCCGATCTGTTTCTCTTTCTCGGCGTACTTCCCTTTGAGCTTCTCCCAAATGATGTCGTCGATCTCTTCAGACGATGATTTTTGATAGTCGATGCCTTCGGCTTCCGTGTCCAGCGCGTAGATCGTCTGAATCTGTACCTTGTAATTTTCAATGTCCCAATCGTCGGGCGGGGCATTCGGATCGAGATATTGTTTGGTAAGGTCGGCGAGTAGATCGCGCGCGACCCCGGTTTCTCCGAGCAGGTAATCGCGCTGGTCCGGTTCTTCCATCAACTGGCGGCGCAGACCGTAAATCGTCTCGCGCTGCTTGTTCATTACGTCGTCGTATTCCAACAGGTGCTTGCGGGTCTCAAAGTTGCGGCCTTCTACTGACTTCTGCGCAGAGGCGATCCGCTTGGAAACCATTTTGGACTCGATGGCAGTGCCTTCTTCCATTCCGAGTCGCTGCATCAATGCCTTGACCTTGTCGCCGGCAAAGATGCGCATCAGATCGTCTTCGAGTGAAAGGAAGAAACGCGACGATCCGGGATCGCCCTGACGGCCGGCGCGGCCGCGCAACTGATTGTCGATGCGGCGCGATTCGTGACGTTCGGTGCCGAGGATGTGCAAGCCGCCCAGCGACACCACTTCTTTGTGTTCTGATTCGACGATGCCCTTTGCCTTCAGGTATTCCTGCTGCCATTGAGGTTCAGTCGCGTCGTCCGGATCGATTTCCTGCTCTTTCAAGAACTCGCGCGTCATGAAATCAGGATTACCGCCGAGCAGAATATCGGTACCGCGACCCGCCATGTTGGTCGCAATCGTGATGGCGCCCTTGCGTCCGGCCTGGGCCACAATCTCAGCCTCGCGCTCATGAAATTTGGCGTTAAGGACGTTGTGCGGCACCCCGACGCGTTGCAAGCGGCGCGCGATCAGCTCGGAATTCTCGACCGAAACCGTACCCACGAGCACCGGTTGTCCGTGTTCGTATTTGTCCTTGATCTCTTCGACGACCGCGTCCCACTTCTCCGGAAGGGTGCGATAAATCACGTCGGGATTGTCTTTGCGGACCATCGGCATGTGCGTCGGGATCACGATCACGTCGAGTTTGTAAGTCGAGTGAAACTCAGCCGCTTCTGTCTCAGCGGTACCGGTCATGCCTGAGAGTTTTTCGTAAAGCCGGAAATAATTCTGCAGCGTGATCGTCGCCAGCGTCTGGTTTTCGCGTTCGATCTTAACGGCCTCTTTCGCTTCAACCGCCTGGTGCAGGCCATCAGACCAGCGGCGGCCCTTCATCAGACGGCCGGTGAAGTCGTCGACGATGATGACCTCGCCCTCCTGCACGACATATTGGTGATCGAGTCGGTAAAGCGTGTGCGCTTTCAGAGCTTGTTCGACGCAATGCAGCAACTCCATGTTGCCGGGATCGTAGAGATTACCAACGCCCAGCAGTCGCTCAGCTTTGTCCACGCCGTCTTCGGTAAGCACCGCCGAATGGTTCTTTTCATCGACGACGTAGTCACCGGTTTTCTTATTCTCTTCCAGTTCTTCACCGCGAATAAGCTGCGGGATGATCGCGTTCGCCTGGTAGTATTTGTCCGTCGATTCTTCCGAAGGCCCGGAGATGATCAGCGGAGTCCTCGCTTCGTCAATCAGGATCGAATCGACTTCGTCGACGATCGCATGATAGTGACCGTGTTGCACGCAGGTCGCCAGATCGAACTTCATGTTGTCGCGCAGATAGTCGAAGCCGAACTCGTTGTTCGTTCCATAGGTGATGTCGGCGTTGTAAGCTGTCTGCCGCTCGAAATCATCCATGTCGTTTTGGATGACGCCAACCTCCAAACCGAGGAAGCGATAGATTTGGCCCATCCATTCGGCGTCGCGCGCCGCGAGGTAATCATTGACCGTAATACAGTGGACGCCACGGCCGGTCAACGCATTAAGGTAAGCAGGCAAAGTAGCGACCAACGTCTTGCCTTCGCCCGTGCGCATCTCGGCAATCTTGCCCTGGTGCAGCACGAGGCCGCCGATCATCTGCACGTCGAAGTGCCGCATACCGGTGGTGCGCATGCTGGCTTCGCGGACGACCGCGAAAGCTTCAGGCAGGATTTCGTTCAGGGCTTCCTGTTCGCGATACTTGCGATCGTCTTTGTCGCGCGCGTCTTTGACCGCGTCTGCGACTCGCTCTTTGAACCCAATGGTCTTCGCGCGCAGTTCGTCGTCCGAAAGCTTTTTAAGGGAAGGCTCGAACTCGTTGATCCGCTCGATCGTCGGCCGAATGCTCTTTAAGAAGCGCTCGTTACTACTGCCAAAAACTTTGGTTAAGACTTTATCGAAACTAGCCATCTGTTTGTTTGCTGCTAACCTCTTTGACTCTTAATACCCCGCGAATGCAATTGGAGATTGTACGAGGC
>DASWQK010000711.1:0-7000 GCA_036403735.1 Pyrinomonadaceae bacterium | reverse complement strand
AGATCGTGCGCACGATCGTTTCGCTGGCGGAAAACATGGGCATGGAAGTGGTTGCCGAAGGTGTCGAGACGCTCTCGCAGTTATCGCAGCTGCGCAAACTGAATTGTCAGTACGGCCAGGGTTATCTGTTCTCGCGTCCGGTTGATGCTGAATCAGTGACGGCGTGGATCTCGCGCCGGCCGCATTGGCAAGCCGATCTATTCCCGACCGCGTTGAATGAACGGTACGTTCCCGCGAAACCTGCGAACGTAGTGCAGATGATCACAGCCTAACGTTTAGAGGCGATTCCGCCTGCTGGGAATCGCTGTTCTCTCCAAGCCCACCAAAAACACCCGCCGAGCTCTTTAGCTGGCGGGTGTTTCATCAAGTTTTCCGGCTGTTAACGAGGCTCGCCGGTACTCACTAAGAACACATCCCAGGCCCACCTGCCGAGTTGAGCGTCCTGAGTATCTTTTACCCTAGCTCGGTACTTGAACTGATTGCCATATTGATCAGTCCGCGTCGATAGCGTGTATTCTAGATCGATTACTTTGAGACCAAGGTCGCGAAGGCGATGCAGCTCACGAGCTTCTGATCTACCGTTGTGATTTGTGTCTTGCCACAATCGGAGCAAATTGAAAACAGCGTCGTCTTTATTGATAAGCCCGTCGCCGTTGCCGCCATTTGCAGGCTTATCGAATTCCGCCAAAGCAAGGAAGCCATTCTTTTGCGGAATCTCCGGCTGAATCGTTAAGTCGCCAAATAATTCCTGACCACTATCGATAGTACCGTTTCCGTTGCGGTCGAGCGCAAGCCATGCGTCGTCCGTGCCCGGGGCAGTCCAAGATATCTGATCGCGCACCCCGTTTCCATTCAGATCGAAACGGACCCCGCCACCAACACTAGTCATGGCAAAGCCGTTGCCGTTCACGTCAATCAGTATGGGTGAGCCGCCACACCAGTCACATCCGGTACAGACACAATACTGTGAGTTGTAGTCGCCATCATACTGATAACAATTATTCTGGAACCCGTTACTACGGCCACACAGACCTCCATACAGACCCAATCCTGTATAACATCCTGTCGAGAAGTAATGACCCCAATCCGCTGCCCCACCGCACATGCCAATTGCTGGAGCGTCACCACAGGTAGTGTCAGTAAAATTCCAGTAGAGTTCCTCTTCTTCACATTCCCCTTGGTTCGTTGGTCGCTGAACGGTGCAAGGGCTATTACTTTTCAGCGTGTCTGGATGTTCCTCTGTGGTAGCGCAGCCAGCCACGTTCGGATCGATACCATGGCAAGTTCTAGTTGTTTCAATTCCGGCAAGGACATTTTTTGTTCCGGTAGGGTAAAGATGCTGATCTTCGTAATCACACGGGATGCCTCTGGTATCCAAAGCAGTGCAATGTTTTATCTCCTGTCCACCGTCTTTGTACGTACACGGCGGATCATCGAGCGGCTTGGCAAAACGGGATGGTAGGTTGACGCCAATCAAGCGTGCCAATTGGAACTTGCTCGCATGATGCTGTCGAGAAACCGGAGCGTCGGGATCGTCCATGGGTATCCAGTGGCGCACGTTATCGGGATCGAGCCGATACAGGGAACCCCTAATCCACATCTTCTCGTCCTCGCCATACCAAGAGACGTGGTCGACCCATACAGTAAGTTCGGGAATGTCGGTTGAGGCATCCCCCGACCGGAGAAGTGCGTAGAGTTCATCGCGCTTCATTGCCGAAAAGGGTAGGTCGACACTCTGCCCGGGCATTAGCGGTACAGCACTAACAGAGCGAGGCGCTTCGCCAGGCAGGGGCGGTCGTATGCCGTAACCAATATCCGTTGCAGCGAGTTTCTCTCTGTCATCAGTTGTTCGCTTGCGCACTCCATTTTTGTCGTAGTAAGCGCTAATCGTGACCGTGACGTACGTCACCGGTTTGTCGGAGATATTCTTGATAGTGACAGTCAAATTATTCAGCCAATCAGTATCACCCACAAGCTTTCGCTCGGGCGCCAAGGGAACATCTTTCACCTTGAGCGCGACTATTTCGACCGGCTGGTCTTTGAATGTTGTAATTTTGACCGCGCGTTCCTTTTCTTGCCCCCTACCGTGCGCAGGGAGCATCACAAATATGAGCACCCCTACCATTCCGACAATAGTGAACACCAGTAAATGACGACCAAGAGATTCTAGATCTGTACGGGTTTTCATCTGACGCCTCCTTATCAAACCTGGAGGCTGACTACCGGGGACATCTCTTGATGTGAGCGGCAGAGAGCCGGGAATTGCCAGCACATATACTCCTCTGCTCACCCCTTGTCAATGTTTTTGCTGCGCACAGCAAGATGCTGCTAGACCACGAGAACGGAGTATTGACTTGTTGCCACACCCTCGACTATGAGGCACCCGTTCGCGGCATTTCTTGCGAAGCGTCGCCTGTAACTGAGGAGTCACGCGACCGGTGTTGAAAGGTGCCAATTGATCCTATGGCTGACGCTCCGGGGTTCTGACACTCACCTGATATGAAACGGTCCAAATCCACTGCTGAGATCATCATCCTGAGCTAAACACTTCTTCACCTTCAGGACGCTCCTAAAACAAACGGGACGGAGCGGGGACAAGGTTCTCACCCCGAATTAAAACACTTGTTTACTTCTTCAGGCCTCTTCTCAGGCAACAAGTTTTCCAGATGAGGATGATCAGTTGCTGATTGATCTGACAGCGGTCGAATCTCATAAACAGTTGGCGCGATTTGTTTGAAGTGAAATCGCGACTCGATCTGTGCGAGTTCCGTCACTTCTGTCAGATGCCATTCGCAGGGCAGCCACCAGCGCGGATCGGCATCGAGAAACACTCGGCGGCCGGCTTTCAAGTGCTCATCGATTTTTGATTCGAGCTGTCCGGCGGGCCAGCCCGCGCCGACGCCAATCCAGTCCCACTCTCCGAGCCCAATCCCGCGCCAATATTGCACCGCAACAGTTTGTGCTCCGGCGATCACGACCGCATCGCGCGGGATCAACTTCAAGCGCGCGTCATAAGTTTTCGCCTGGGCCAGACGATTGAAATATTCGTTGCCTGCCGGCGGCACCAGAACGATCATCAGCGCACCAATGAAAGCAATGCCCACGAGCGCGGTGACGAAGCCGCGGCGCGCACTCCCAAACCGTTTTGCTTGGATGCGCGCATAGAAATCTCCGGCCAGCGGCGCCATCGCCGGCACTCCGGTCAGAAAATATCTCCAGTTGATAGTCGTGCTGTAGTTGAAGAAGAGCATCACGGTCGCGAGCAGACCGATGACCGCTATGGTGAGCGAAAGTGTTAGCCCTCGCTCGCGCCATTCTTTCCATGCGGCAAACGGCAACGCGACGGTGATGAGCGGGGCCGACATAAAGAAATAGATCAAGAAAGGCTTGAGGTTGCTGATTGAAATCGGATGGCGCTCTGATTCGCTTTGCATCGACGACAGCCACGTGTGCCAATCGAGACGAAACACCGGCGAAGCCGCGAACCAAATCGCAAATGGACCAACGGCGAAGATCAAAAAGATAATGAGCGAGAATGCGACCGTAGCGATCGTCTTTCGATCAAATTTGCAGCCGGCCACAAACGGTGCGACGACAAGCCAGGGCGAATACAAACCAACTGTCTCTCGCAGATTCACACCCAGCCCCAGCAAAGCTGCGCCGGCAAGAATCAACCACACTCGCTTCTGCTTGATGCCGCGCAGGTGCACCACCAACGCAATCGCGGTGAAGAGAACTGAAGGCACCTCAGTCATGACTTGCCCGCCGTAAATAACCAGGATCGGCGAAACGGAAATCATCAAAGCTGCCAGCGTTGCGGCGCGAACTGACAGGCAAAGGTCGCGAGCCAGCAGCCAACATGCGACGACGGCCAGCGGCGTCTGAATCACGACGGCGAACTTGAATAAAAGGTAAGCGTGCTCAGGACCTACGCCAAAGATTGCGTGCGCGCCTTTGTAAAGAACGAAATTGAAAAGCGTGAACAGCGATCGGCCCAGCGCCATCGACGACGGGCGCGCGTGCAGAGAGAAGATTGTGTAATCAAGCCCGTCCCAATCGCCGATAAATGGATTCAGATAGACGAATGTGAGAATTAACGCGACGAGCGCGGGCGGAAGCCAATACTGATACTCGCGCCAGAAGGTGCGCGAGGTTGCCCGGGGGTCGTCATTCAAAAGCATTGAAAATTGAGAATTGAAAAATGAAAATTGCAAATCGTGAAAAGCACGGACCAGTTATTTTGATAAGGATTTCTAGTAGCGAACCGAGGCATCAAAGGGCCGCCAATTCGCAGTTTTCAATTTTCATTTTTCAATTTGCAATGCGTGTTCATCGCTTACGTTGCCGGCGCTTCTTTCTTCGGACGGGCCACCATCTTCAGTCGGTTGCCCCGTTCGCTGTATTCGACTTCGTCCATGATGTTGTAGATAAGCAGCACGCCGCGGCCATTGGACTTGAACAGGTTCGCCGGATCGCACGGGTCGGGAATCTCGCTCACGTTGAAGCCGTCGCCTTCGTCTTCGACAGTGAAGATTGCTTCGTGAGCAGATAGCTCGGCCGTCACGCGCAAGAGCTTTTCGGGATCGCTTCGATTGCCGTGCTTGACTGCATTCACAAACGCTTCGTCAAGCGCGACATACAAATTCGATTGCTCAACCTGAATCAAGCCCAACTTGGCAACGCGATCGAGCAGGTATTCGAGCACCGCATTCATCAAAGTGAGATCGCTTGGCAATTCAAGATCGATCTTCTCGCGCACGCGGCTGAAATCGTCCGTCGAATCAATGCAGCGCAGCTTGAATGAAAGGGTGCGCTCGATAATGTCATGGAGCGCCGGGATCGCGCGGCGCGCCCGCATTCCGGTGACTGCCAACTTGAACGAGCGGACGATTTGGTTGTCAGTTGCCGCCCCGCCATCGTTTACCAGATCGCTGACCACCAGATCGAACTCGACCAGATCATCGCGCGCAATTGCATCGTCGCGCTCGCTTACAAGGGCAACTCGATGACCAAGCGTTTCGAGTTCTTTGGCGAGACCCGCGCGGATGTCGTGGCTGTTCTCGACGATCAGGATCGTGCAGGTTGCATTTCCATTGCGCTCGTTCAGGGGCATGTAATTGAATTCGGCGTGGAGAGATTAAGCCGAAGGCCTTCCTAACTCCAATACGACTTTGCGGCCAATCGCGTTGCAGAATATATCAGAAGAACGCTGAGACCAGAGACTTGAGAGTTGAGTCCCGAAACTCTAGACTCAGCAATCCGCATTGATGAGCAAATCCAAACTGCAGATTGATTTGGAGTACGGGGTCGCGCGATTCGTCATCGCAGTCTTTGCTGGTCTGCCGTTGCGCGTCGCGATGCGCGCCGGCGCGGGCCTCGCCGTGTGCTTTTCGTGGTGCGGTGCGGGCAGATTGCGCCGCACCGGAGAACGCAACCTGGAAATTGCTTTCCCGGAGCTTTCAATCGCGGAGCGGCGCCGGCTGCTGCATCGGGCGTTTGGCAATCTCGGACGTTTGCTCGGCGTGTTCAGTCATTTCAGCAACGACAATCAGCGTCTGCAGGATTTAATCATCTGCGAAGGGCTCGATCATTTGCGCAACGCGCAAGCGGCGGGACACGGCGTCATTCTGTTCACCGGACACATTGGCGCCTGGGAGCTTTCCAGTTTCGCGCTCTCTTTATTTGGGCATCCGTTGAGCTTTCTGGTGCGCCGGATCGATAATCCAAAACTTGAAGCAATGGTTGATCGCGCGCGCACGCACCTCGGCAATCGCACCATCGACAAGCGATCGGCCGCGCGCGAGATGCTGGCAATTTTGCGTGAGGGTGACACACTGGGAATTCTTGTCGATCTGAATACGCTGGACCGCGAAGCCATCTTCGTGGATTTTTTCAACCAACCGGCATCGACGACTTTCATGGTCGCGAAACTTGCGCTGCGAACCGGCGCGGCCGTGCTGCCAGTGTTTGCGCCGTGGGACAAAGAGCGGAACCGCTTCCTGCTGAAAGTCGATCCGCCCTTATCAATCGAACGTACTGGAAATGAAGAAGAGGATGTCAGGCGCCTAACCCAGCAGTACACCCGAATCGTTGAAGACTACGTTCAGCGTTATCCTGATCAGTGGCTGTGGATTCACCGTCGTTGGAAAACGCGGCCGCCGGGCGAGCTGGAGATTTACAGTCGGTGAAAGCATCGAAAATTGAAAATTGCAAATTAGCCGCCCGCCTATCGAGCAATTTGCAATTTGCATTTTTCAATTTCTAATTCTCAATTTCTTTCGTCGCATCGCGTATGGAATCAACTTCCAACATTGCCCGCGCTTATTCCTTTGCAAAACTGTCTTCCTATTCATTCAAAGACGGGCTCCTGATTCGCGCTGCCGATCTCGCCTTCTTCGTTCTGATCAAATTGATCGGTAAGACGATCAAGTTTGAAATCGACGGATGGGAAAACTGGGAAGCGGCCACCCGTGACAATCACATTCCGATCTATACCTTCTGGCACAATCGAGTTTTTCTGGCTACTTATTTTTGGCAGCGGCGCAGCATTGTCGTGATGACTTCACGGAGTTTTGACGGCGAGTACATTGCGCGCTTCATTCAGCGATTCGGTTATGGCGCCGCCCGCGGCTCATCGACCCGAGGCGCGATCGGCGCAGTGGTTGAGATGGTGCGTCTGATGCGCGCCGGGTGTCCGACTGCATTCACAATCGACGGTCCAAAAGGTCCTCGTTACGAAGCAAAGATGGGCAGCGTGCTGCTCGCGAAGAAGACTGGCTTTCCGATTTTGCCTTTCACGATCACGGCCAAACGTTTTTGGGAAGCAAAGAAAAGTTGGGACCAATTTCAGATTCCGAAGCCTTTCACGCGCGCGTGCGTAGTAATCGCGCCACCGATTTATGTCGCGCCCGACGCGGACGATGAAGCACTCGAAGCTAAGCGTGCGGAGTTACAGGTAGCGCTCGACGAGATCGATCGGCGTGGCGAAGAGTGGCGAAGC
>DASWQK010000710.1:0-4137 GCA_036403735.1 Pyrinomonadaceae bacterium | reverse complement strand
TTCATCCATTAGAAGACGCGCTGGCCGCGATGGGCATCGTTGTTTGGCCGATGGTTGAATTCGAAGCGGACGATGCGCTCGCGGCGGCCGCGCATCTCGCTGCGAAGAGCAAGCGCGTCGAGAAAGTCTGCATCTGGACCCCTGATAAAGATCTTGGGCAGTGCGTGGTTTCCGATCGCGTCGTGCAAATCGACCGGCGCAAGAATGAGATTCGTGACGAAGCCGGCGTACGCGCCAAGTTTGGTGTGGATCCCGAGTTCATTGCTGATTATCTGGCGCTCGTGGGCGATAGCGCCGACGGATATCCCGGCATTCCTGGTATCGGAGCGAAAACAGCGGCGGCGCTAATCAATCAACACAGCCACATCGAAAAATTCCCCGCGACAGTTTTGAACCCGGCAAATCGTGAGCTGGCGTTGCTCTTCAAGAATCTGGCCACCCTAAGGACGGATGCGCCGCTTCTCTCACCTACGATCGGTCGCCAGACGCGGGTGGACGATCTGCGATGGAGAGGGCCGATCGCGTCATTCGCAGCGGTTGCGAAAAAGATCGACGCGCCGCGGCTTTCGGAGCGAGTCACAAACTTATCGGCCAGGGTTGGCTGACCAAATTGCGAACGCTAAACGGCTCTGCCGCAGGGCACGGAAAGCAGTAGGCCACCGTTTGTTGTTTTGCATCGCGGAGCGATGAGATGAATTTTTCCCAGCACTTAGTGCTGGGCTAGTGGCAAACAGACAGCCCCGTCGCGGGAGCGACGGCTGATATCAATCGTCGCTAACGCGACGACTCGAATTGCTGGGCGCATCGATCCCGGCGTTGAAACGCCAGGCTAAACTCATAGCGACGCTACGCGTCGATACTGAAAGCCCGGATGATCCTGGCCATTTAGGATTGGATCAACTCAGCCCGCCTCGCTCACAAAGACCAGCACGAATTCTTAACAACTATTTACATTTCGCCACTTCCACCAATCACGAATCCGTGACCGATGCTGTTATCATGTCCTGCGAATTTGCAGGTAACTTCAAGTGCAGATGCTCCTGATCCAACAGAACATCGCTCAATCCTTTCACTCGCCGATCGTGCGCGTGTTGCTTGGCGCAATCGCGATCGCTCTGGCGTATGTCTTCTACAAAGAGGTGCGCAAGATTCCGGCGAAGCTCTTCACGCTGATGATCACGGCGTTCATCGATATGGTTGGATTGCTGATGATCATTCCGCTGCTGCCGTATTACGTGAAGGACTTAAGCGGGAATGGCTTGACCGTGTTCCACTTCCAGATCGGGGTAGGGACTATCACAGGTTTCATCGTCACCTCTTACACGATTGCGCAACTGTTGAGCGCGCCGCTTTGGGGAAGGTTTTCTGATCGAGTCGGTCGCCGTCCGACCCTGATGATCGCGTTGGCAGCATCGGGAATTGCTTATCTTATTTTTGGCTTCGCCCATTCGCTGCTGTTGTTATTTCTTTCGCGGATAGTGCAGGGTGCAGGTGGCGGCACTGTCGGAGTCATTCAAGCTTACGTCGCCGATTCTACTGAACCGAAGGATCGCACACGTGCTTTGGGCTGGTTGTCGGCCACGACGAATCTGGGCGTTGTCATCGGACCGGTTATCGGGTCCTTCGCCGTAACCTTGGGAACGAGCAACGCGTTCAGCGGACGCTCAGCGATCTCCATCGGCCGCGCTGCGCCTGGCATTTTGGCGGCCGCGCTTTGCCTGATTAACATCATTTTCGTGGCGCGCTATTTAACTGAGTCTCGCGGCGTTGCTTCTGGTGATACAGGCCCGCCGGCGCGCAAGTCGCGTCAAGCCATCTGGCGCGTGATCTCGCATTCCGGTGAACCTGCGTCTCGCCTTATCTGGATTTACGCGATCGCGATTGGAGCGTTTCAAGGGACCTTTGCCGTGCTGGCGCTTTTCCTCAACGTGCGCTTCCAGGTCACTGCACAATTAATCGGTTACTTCTTCATGTACACGGGCGCGATTTCAGTCTTTACGCGCGTGCTTTTGCTCGGACGCATGGTTGATTGGCTGGGAGAAGCAAAGCTTTCGCGGCTGGGCCTGGTCCTGTTGGCGGCGGGCGTGGTCGGCATGCCGTTGGCCGGAAGTCTCGGGACCTTAGCGTTAGCGGTGGCGCTTATTCCGTTGGGCACCGCGTTTACTTTTCCCTGCGTGACGGCTCTGCTCTCGCGTGTTGTTAGTCAAAGAGAGCGCGGCCTTTATATGGGTATGCAACAGACTTACGGCGGCGTGACTCGGGCCATCGCGCCAGTCCTCTACGGCCGGGCATTCGATACGCTTGGCGTCTCATCGCCGTACTACTTTTCGAGCGCGATCATCCTGGCGACGATCTTCCTGGGCTTTGGTTTGGATAAATATGCGAGACACGAAGTTGCGCAACCTAAGACTGACGCGCCAACTGAATTAATACCAGAGGCGTTGGGCTCAGTCACGGAAACCCAGTTAGCGGCAAAGGCAGCCGCGGCCACAGAGCGGGAAAGTTAGTCCTGGCGAATCGAAGCGGACTCAATCTCAACCACAAAGACGAATTACTTTGTGGGCTTCGTGTCCTTGCGGTGAAACTGTTAGCGCTGTCCTTCACGCCACGTTTGCAGATGCACCGTCACGCCGAATCACTGCCAGCGTCATATCATCTGTTAGCGGCCGGATCGACGCAAAATCCTGAACGGCGCCCAAAACTGAAAACAGAATCGCGTCAGCCGACGCTGACTGAGCGCTTGCGAGTTGCGTCTTCAAACGCTCGTACCCGAATTCTTCACCTCGCTCGTTCTGTGATTCGATGATCCCGTCAGAGAATATGAGCAAGGTATCTTCGAACTCCACTCTCACCTGGCCACGGCTGTACTGTGCATCGTCGAGTACGCCTAGCAACAACCCGCCATCAGTCAGCGATTCGAATCCGCCGTTAGCCCGCAAGAGAAACGCCGGCGGATGACCGGCGCTGCAATAATCAAGCGCGCCATTTGCCACATCGAGCTTCGCCAGAAACAAACTAGCCAAGGGCCGAATTGTCGGCATGCGGCAAATGTCTCGATTGACGCCGGCTACGATTCGCTCCGGCGCCGAGCAGCGCGCCGTGTGCGATTTGAGCAGGCCGACCAGCTGTGTGGTCCACATTCCGGCCGCGAGGCCTTTACCGCAGATGTCACCCAAAGCAATCACAACGCCGTCGTTCGTTTCTTCAGCGGTAAAGAAATCTCCCGGCAAGTGACGCACCGCGAAAATCTCGCTGGCAATTTCAAATTCGTCGTAACGCAAAAGACGCGGTGCGCACAAACGGCGATGCACTTGCGCGGCTTCGAAGATCGCGGTATGCAACTCAGCATAATCCTTCTGCAGAGCGACCAGCTTCGCAGTCAAATCGATTTGCCGATCTGACTTAACAGAACTATGACGCTGCGGTCTATGTTGAGGAGCATCTACTCTGCGCTTGGTACCCACACGGCTCTGTAAGAGTGACTGATTCATAATGTATTCAAGCCCGCGATAGCGGGCGCGAACATAAAGCCTTGGGGCGTGAGCCCCAGGTCAATTACGATCTCGTTTGGTAAGCCCGCGTTAGCGGGCGACAGCGTCGCGATCACCGACTCAATCGACATAGACTTTCAGAGATCCTGTCGCCCGTTTCACGGGCTGCTGATTTACAAAATTCCATCGGTCCCCTGGGGCTCACGCCCCAGGCTTTATGCTGTCACCTGCTCCGCAGGCTGGAACATCCTAACCCACGAATTTGTATCCAGTGCCGTGTACGGTAAGAATGAAACGCGGTTCTTCCGGATTCGGTTCCAACTTTTGTCTGAGGTGAACGATGTGCGTATCAACGGTGCGGGTGTTCGGATAATTCTCGTAGCCCCAGACTGCGTCGAGCAGACGATCGCGCGAAAGTGTTTCCGCCGGATGAGCGACAAAATATGCAAGCAAAGCAAATTCTTTCGCCGACAGCTCGATGCGTGATCCGGCGCGCAGTACTTCGTTGCTGCGAACGTTGACCTCAACATCGCTGAATTTATAAATGTCCGACGGCGGTTGCGGCGTTGCCCGGCGCAAGACAGCTTTGACCCGGGCCATCAACTCGCGAATTGAGAATGGCTTGGTCACGTAATCATCGGCGCCC
>DASWQK010000709.1:0-2912 GCA_036403735.1 Pyrinomonadaceae bacterium | reverse complement strand
CGGTTCAAACAGTTCACTCACGCAAGTCTCTGATAAGGGCGACTTTGAAGGTCCTGGGAATTCGCAAAGACTGCCCGGCGACAGCCCAATGCACGGTGGAGCTTTCGAGGAAGAAGGAAAGCAGTGCGAGATGAAAGCATTCACGCGACTCTATTCTGACTCTTCCGGTGAATCGCATTTCGACGATGTTGAGATCGATCTCGCCTCTACTGATTACACGCCGTCCGCACCGCCTCTATTTCTTTCTGATATTACGACGACGACTCAATTTCGTTTCATGCAAGCGCCGGCGGGTTGGACCAGTGACTGGCACATTTCAACAGCACGCACGATGTTTTTTGTCTTGACGGGTAAATGGGAAGTGACTGCCAGCGACGGAGAGTCGCGCAGGTTCAGCGCCGGCAGCGCGTTGCTGGTCGAAGATACGACGGGCAAAGGCCATGCGTCCCGCGTCACGAGTGAAAAAGGGTCGCTCGCGGCGATGATCGAGTTGTAACGCAAGCTGTTAGCTTGCGCGCAAACTGACAGTTTGCGCCACCTCCCGCTTCATGCTAAAAGATGCCTTCGCAGGCCCATCCATTTTTCTGGAGGACAATCCATGTCGCAGCATACCCCAGCGGAGAAGTTCGTTCGCCGCTCATCTCTTCTGCTCATCGCACTTTTTGCGGTCGCAGTTTTCAGCTTCAAAACAATTCATCAGACGGCGCACGCGCAAGCAGCCGGCGGTACGCGTCTGCTGCGCACTCCGACAGTGAGCGCAACGCAAATCGCTTTCGCTTACGCGCAGAATATTTGGACGGTCCCGCGGGCGGGCGGCATGGCGCGGCGCATCACGACCTTTCAAGGGCAGACTTCAAACCCGCATTTTTCTCCCGATGGAAAATGGATCGCCTTCAGCGGCGAGTACGCCGGCAACTTCGATGTGTATGTCGTCGCTGCGGATGGCGGCGAGCCGAAGCGCTTGACCTGGCACCCGGGCGCCGACACCGTGCAGGGCTGGACGCCGGACGGACGTTCGATCATGTTTTCGTCGACGCGGGCGACGTGGTCGCCGAGCGGCGCTCCGCGTTTCTGGACGGTGCCTGTCGAAGGCGGGGTCGAAGAGCCGATGTCCTTACCGCGCGGCTTTCAGGGAAAGATTTCGGCTGACGGATCGCACATCGCTTATCGCATGAACAATTCGTGGGATGACGAGCGGCGCAACTATCGCGGCGGACAGAATCGGCCGATCTGGATCGTCGATCTGAAAAGCTATGATCTGGTGTCGCCGCCATGGACCGATTCGAAAGACATCGATCCCGTGTGGTCAGGCGATTCAGTCTTCTTCATTTCTGATCGCGATGGCGTGGAAAATGTCTGGAGCTTTGACACGAAAGCCAAGAAGCTGGCCGAGGTCACGAAGTTCACCGACTATGACGTGAAGACGATCGATTCCGGAGCCGGCGCGGTCGTTTTCGAACAAGCTGGTTACATTCATGAATTGGATCCGAAGACCGGCCGTGAACATGTCGTCAACATCACCGCGACCGGCGATTTTCCCTGGATGATGGCGCGTTGGGAAGACGTTTCGAATCGTTTGACCAACATGGAACTGTCGCCCACGGGTAAGCGAATCGTCGTCGAAGCGCGCGGCGAAATCTTTACGATTCCAGCGGAAAAAGGTGACGTTCGCAACCTGACGAATTCAAGCGGAACGGCGGAACGCGATCCCGCCTGGTCGCCGGACGGAAAATGGATTTCGTACTTCGGCGATCGATCGGGAGAATATCGTCTCTACCTCGAAGCGCAGGATGGCCTGACTCCGCCACGCGAAATTGCTCTCGATCATCCGACTCATTACTACACGCCTTCGTGGTCGCCTGATTCGAAGAAGCTGCTTTTCACCGACACCGGCCTGCACGTTTGGGTGCTGGATGTGGCCAGCGGCAAAGCAAAGATCGTCGGCAATGATCCGTGGATGGTGCCGACGCGCACACTCAATCCGGTCTGGAGTCCTGATTCAAAATGGGTCGCTTATTCAAGCCGCCTGCGCTCTCTTTATCATGCGATTTTTGTGAGCAATGCAGAGACCGGGCAGACGATGCAAGTGACTGATGGCTTGGCTGATGCGGTCTGGCCCGCGTGGGACGCGAGCGGCAAGTATCTCTGGTTTCTCGCCTCGACTGATTTCGGATTGAAATCGCAATGGCTCGACATGACCTCTTATGATCATGACGAGAACTTTGGCTTGTATCTCGCCGTCTTGAAGAAAACTGATTCCAGCCCGTTACTTCCTGAAAGCGACGAAGACCGCGGCGTGGGCACTGGTCGTCGAACTGTCCCCGGGCAATGCGTCGGCGACACGGCGGCCGGAGCGGGAGCAGGCGGCGGTGCTGATGCGACCGCGGGCGATCAAACACCGGCCGCCCGTGGCCCAAGACAACCAGTCACTGTGCAGGTCGATGTCGATGGATTGCGACAGCGAATCATCTCAGTGCCGGGCATTGCGGAACGGCAGTATTCGTCATTGCGATCCGGCGCCGATGGAATTGTTTATTACCTCGAAGCAGGTCGCGCGCAAGCCGGAGGGGGCGGCGGCGCTGGTGGTGGCGGCGCGGCAAATGAATTGATTCGTTATCGATTGTGCGATCGGCGCGCGGCAACTTTTATCAATAGTGTTACCGCGTTTGAAGTGAGCGCCGACGGGCGCAAATTGGTCTATCGCGCCGCCGGCGGCGGAGGCGGCGGCGGTCGTGGCGCCGGCGCGGCTGGGCCACCAACTCCGGCGCTGTTCATCGTCGACGCGGATCGCAATCCGCCTCAGGCGGGCACCGGGCGCGTGAACTTCACGCTGCGCATGTACCTCGATCCCAAAGAAGAATTCAAACAGATTTTCAACGAAGGTTGGCGGAATCAACGCGACTATCTCTATG
>DASWQK010000708.1:0-5968 GCA_036403735.1 Pyrinomonadaceae bacterium | reverse complement strand
TTTGTATCCCCTGATTCCGTGGATCGGAGTGATGGCCGTTGGTTATGCGTTCGGCGCGCTCTATCAAAAAGACGCACAGTTACGTAAGCGTTGGTTGCTAATCATCGGCGGGATCGTGACCTGGCTTTTCATCTTCATTAGAGCCATCGACAAGTACGGCGAACCGCTGCATTGGAGAAGACAAAAGAACTTGGTATTCACCATCCTCTCGTTCATCAATACGACGAAGTATCCGCCGTCGCTCGATTATTTGTTGATGACGATTGGGCCGGCAATTCTCGCGCTCGCGCTGTTCGAAATGAGAGCGGGATCGCAACCGGGAGGATCAATACTCCGTAATTTCTTCGTCACCTTCGGCCGGGTGCCGATGTTCTTCTACATCCTGCAATGGTTCACGGCGCACACGATCGCGGTAGTGCTCCACCTGATCTTTGGCAAGCCTGTACACTGGCTGTTCCAAACGCCGATCGATTGGTTCACGCATCCGCCGGTCGGCAACGGATTCAATCTGATTGTTGTTTATCTCAGCTGGATTGTCGGCGTGCTGCTTCTGTATCCGTTGTGCAGGTGGTTTGCCGGCGTCAAGGCACGGCGGCGAGATTGGTGGCTTTCTTATTTATGATCGATTTCAAAGAGAGGTATGACGCATGCGACGTTATCTGCCGGCAGTATCACTAGCTTCTTTTGCACTTCTCATCTACGGTTGCGCCAATCCGGCGGCCAACAAGCCGAAGGCGTCGGTGGGCAACGCGGCGCCGGAATCAAACGCACCCAAGGCCGCCGGTGGCGAGACGCTGACAATCACGCCGGACAACTCGAAGGTAGAGTTTGTCGCGGCGAAGGTGACCAGAAGTCACGATGGATCGTTCAAGCAATTTAGCGGCACCGTCGATTTGCTGAATAACGATCCGGTGCAGAGTGTCGTTTCAATTTCGATTGATGCTGCATCCGTCATTACAGATGAGAATGATCTCACCAAACATTTGAAGACGCCCGACTTTTTCGACGTTGCGAAGTATCCGAAGGCGACTTTTGTTTCAACGAAAATCGAGCCCAGCACCGCAAACGGCGCCACGCATTCCGTCACTGGCAATTTCGATTTACACGGAATAAAGAAATCGATCAGTTTTCCGGCGACGATTCAGATTACGCCCACCAACGTTTCGGTGAAGGCCGAGTTCGCGATCAATCGGAAGGATTTTAATCTTAACTATCCCGGCAAAGCTGACGATTTGATCCGCGACGGCGTGGTTATAAAGCTGACGCTCAATGTTCCGCGTAAGCCCTAGGAATTGAACGCTCGCCTTCTCTCGGAGCTGTTTAGGAGCGGGCTACCGCCCACTCGGTCGGGCGGTAGCCCGACTCTAAACGTTTTGATATTCATGTTGAATCAAGCGGTATCCCATTACCATGAACTTCTCAACGATCGCGAATTGGCGAGCGAGTCGCTGGCCTTGCTCGATGCCGGGCTCGAAAGCGCAAAGCTGATCTTCGGTGGCCGGCGATTGTCGCCGTATCTGCGACCTCACTTTGTCGATAAGGACGACTTTGCACAGGTCGTGCGCGTTTGCGAAACCGTCTGGAGCGCCATCGAAAAAGTAAAAGACGCGGCCGTGTCTGACGAGTCGCTGCTGACTGAGCTCGGTCTGACTGAGATTGAACGCGAGCTGGTGAAGATCGATCCTGGCTATCGGGCAGTCTCACCAACTGCGCGTCTCGATTCGTTTCTGACTGATGAGGTGTACAGCTTCGTCGAATTGAACGGCGAGAGTCCCGCGGGAATCGCCTACGCCGACGCCGCGTACGAGATCTTTGAACGGCTGCCGGTGATGAAGCGTTTCGCCGAGAGCTACAATGTTCGCCGGTTCGAAGGTCGACCGTTGATGCTGAAGGTCCTGGTAGATTGTTATGAAGAGTTTCTCGGCCGCAAACCTGATCGCCCGCCTCAGATCGCCATCGTCGATCTCAAAGGCATGCCGACGCAAAAAGAATTCGAGCTCTTCCGGGAATACTTTGAAGCGCAGGGCCACCCTTCGATCATCGCTTCGCCGGATGAACTTGAATTCACCGACCACAAGTTGCGGGTTCGCGATTTTCAAATAGACATCGTTTACAAGCGCTTGTTGGTCAACGAATACCTGCCAATCATGAAAGAGCAGCCGGCATTACTTGATGCGTATCGCGCCGGCGCGATCTGCATGGTGAATAGTTTTCGCTCCAAGATAATTCACAAGAAGACTCTGTTCGCGGTGCTTACAGATGAACGCTACCGGTCGCTGTTCACCTCAGACGAGCAACAGATGATTGCCGGACACGTTCCGTGGACGCGACGCGTGCGCGCCGGCCGGACTGACTACTTTGGAGAGCAGATCGATTTGATTGAGTTCATCGGCGAACATCGAGACCGTCTGGTCCTGAAGCCGAACGACGATTATGGCGGCCATGGAATTCACATCGGATGGAATATCGATGAAATTGGGTGGGACGAAGCGCTGCATAGTGCTTTGGCGAATGGCGATTATTTGGTGCAGGAGCGCGTGCCTACTGCGCGCGAGAGTTTTCCCGCAATAACGGAGGATGGCCGGATTCAATTTGCGGAACAGCTGGTCGATCTCGATCCATTGCTCTTCAACGGTAAGGTTGGCTCGGCTTTCACCCGTCTATCTTCAAATGAGTTGGCGAATGTCACGGCGGGCGGCGGCATGGTGCCGACGTTTGTGATTAGCAGGAAGTAATCAATCCACAGATTACGCAGATTACACAGATTGAACGGAAACGATATTAAGCAACGAAAATGCACATAAGGCTCAAACAGATTGGCAGTTAAGCGAGCTGCCTTTCAAATCTCTTTTTACCTTCTTGAGCCTCTTCGCGGCTGCTATTCTTCTAATCTGTGAAATCTGCGTAATCTGTGGATGGTTCTTTACGCATTGACACTCCTGACCGACCGCGTTAACGTGTAATCCCGTGATTCACACGGGTTCAAAATCTCCACAAATTGCAGTCGCGGTAATCCCGGCACGTTATGATTCGACGCGTCTTCCGGGCAAGCCTTTGTTACTGATCGCCGGCAAACCGCTGATAGTTTGGGTCGCTGAGCGGGCGGCCGCAGCTTCAACTATTTCTCGCACCATTGTCGCGACTGATGATCCGCGCATTGCTGATGCAGCGGGGGCGGCCCGCTTCGACGTTGTCATGACGCGCGCGGATCATGCGACCGGCACCGATCGCATCGCCGAGGTCGCGCATAATCTTCAAGCAGAGATAATTGTGAATGTTCAGGGCGACGAGCCTTTGATCGATCCCGTCACAATCGATCGCGCCGTCGATGCGTTGCGTAACGATCCTTCGGCGCAGATGTCGACAACCTACGAACTGATCGATGACCCAGCTGACGTGCTGAGCTCCTCGGTGGTAAAGATCGCCATCGATACGCAAGGTTACGCGACGGCATTTTCACGCAATCCAATTCACCGGTCTAATCAGGCCGTGGACAAAGATGGCTCGATCGAAGCATCGCTACGGAATCCCGACTCGACGGGACTGCTTTTTTCTTTTAAGAAACATACGGGGCTGTACGCGTATCGCCGAGAATTCCTGTTGGAGTTCACGCGTTGGCCGCAGTCCGATTCGGAACGCAAAGAATCGCTTGAGCAGATGCGCGCGCTCGATCGTGGTGTGAAGATCAAAGTCGTCGAGGCGGCCTCGCGATCGATTGGCGTGGATACTCCTGACGACCTTGAACGGGTGCGAGCAATTATCGAAAAGGAATTGAAGGTGCCGGCGTGAGCGCGGCAGATTGGATCGGCCTGGGAATTATCGCGCTCGTAATTGTGGGCGGGTTGCTCCTGTTGAATCAGATCACGAAACCGTACGACGTGAAAGATGAAGAGGAGTTTCAGAAACGTAAGCAGATGGGTGCACGGACTGCGGGTCTAATGGGTCTGCAGCAGATTTTGGATCCTGCGGCAAAGAAATCAGTTGAGGTGCAACAGGATTTACGGCGTGGAATTTACGATGACGAGGAAGAGCCCGACGATCCGCCGGAAGCGGGGGCGGAGGCGCGTGGACGAGAAAGTAGCACGAACGTTAAAGACGACCCGAACTAGTTTAGAGGCGGGCTACTGCCCGCCAAGGGAGCATGAACAATGCCTAAATATATTTTCGTTACAGGTGGCGTGGTTTCGAGTTTGGGTAAGGGCCTGGCGGCGTCTTCGATCGGGTCTCTGCTCGAAGCGCGCGGCTTGCGCGTGACGCTTATCAAACTCGATCCTTACATCAACGTCGATCCGGGCACGATGTCGCCTTTCCAGCACGGTGAAGTCTTTGTTACGGATGATGGCGCGGAAACCGATCTTGATCTGGGCCATTACGAGCGCTTCACGCACGCGCACCTGTCGCAGGCGAACAACTGGACTACGGGTCGCATATATCTCTCCGTCATCGAAAAGGAACGCCGCGGTGATTATCTGGGGAAGACAATCCAGGTCATTCCGCACGTCACCAACGAAATCAAGGATGCAATTCGCGCCGTCACTGTCGACGGCGAAGTTGACATAGTTATCGTTGAGATTGGCGGCACCGTCGGCGACATTGAATCGCTGCCTTTCCTGGAAGCGATTCGTCAGATGGGTAATGAAGAAGGGCGCGAGAACGCGCTGTTCATTCATGTCACGTTGGTGCCGTACATCGCTGCTTCAGGAGAACTAAAGACGAAGCCGACGCAGCACTCAGTGCGCGAGCTGCGCCAAATCGGCATCATGCCTGAGATTTTGCTGTGTCGATCGGATCGACCGATTCCGCACGATCTGCGTTCAAAGATCGCGCTGTTCTGTAACGTCAAAGAAGCGGCGGTCATCACCGCCCAGGACGTCGATACGATTTACGATGTACCGCTCGCGTTTCATGATCAGGGCCTGGACGAGCTGATCGTTTCATCACTTCAATTGACCGAGCGCGCGGCGTCTGGCGACCTGTCCGCGTGGCGGAAACTTGTCGACACGATTCGCGAGCCTTCGGCCGGCGAGACTTCGATCGCGATCGTCGGGAAATATGTCGAGCTGGAAGATTCTTATAAATCTCTCCGCGAGGCTCTGACGCATGGCGGCGTAGCGAACAATGTGCGCGTGAATGTTAAGTGGATCGAATCAGAAGACTTGATGGGCGACGATTACGACGCGCGCCTCCGGGACTTTGATGCGATTCTGGTCCCGGGTGGATTCGGAAAGCGCGGCATCGAAGGCATGGTGCGCGCGATTTCCTATGCGCGCAGAACGCGCACGCCTTACTTTGGAATTTGTTTGGGAATGCAGACAGCCTGCATCGAGTTCGCGCGCAACGCTTGCGATTTGAAAGACGCCGACTCGTCGGAATTCAATATCGAGACGCCTTATCCGATCATCTTCAAGCTGCGCGATTTGGTGAACGTCGAAGAGATGGGTGGCACCATGCGCCTGGGCGCGTGGGTGTGTCGCTTATCGGAAGGCTCTCTGGCGCGCGAAGTCTACGACGGTGTTGCCGAGATCAGCGAGCGCCATCGTCATCGATATGAATTCAATCCTGCTTATCGACAAACGCTGGAGCAAGGCGGGCTGGTCTTCAGCGGCATCTCAACCGACGGCAAATTCGTCGAGATCGTTGAGCTGTCGCGCGACGAGCATCCATGGTTCCTCGGCTGCCAGTTCCATCCTGAATTCAAATCGAAACCGCTGGCTCCTCATCCGCTGTTTGCGTCGTTCGTGCGTGCAGCTTTTCAGAATCGTTTGCAGACAGAGCATTCGGTCAAGCAGATGCGCGAGACGGAGATGACCACACCGGATCGCGCGGCGGCGGTGAGTGAGAATTGATTCTTCCGGTCAAGCGAGCATTGTGAAGCGCCAAAAGGCGCGCAATGTAACAGCCTGGGCCAACGGCCCAGGTCAAGGTGAATCTAAGATCATCAAGCGCTGAAGGTGCGTGATAAAGCGTT
>DASWQK010000707.1:0-8112 GCA_036403735.1 Pyrinomonadaceae bacterium | reverse complement strand
CTGTCGGAAAAATCAAAAATCGCGAAAATTGGGGGTACAAAAACCATTCGACGCGATTGAAAAACTCGTTAGAAGGCAAATGTGGGCCAAAAGTTTTTCCCAAAAGTCGCCAAGCTCTTTTTTCCGACAGACTCCTTCAGCGAGGCACACAAAGCGAGACGAAATCATCGAGCCGTTTCAACGGCTTACCCGCGAAAACCGTTAAAACGGTTACATGAGACTTACTGTGCCGGCCCACCTCGCTGAAGGAAGCGAGGTGTGAATGAGATTAATCGCCCTAATTATTCTCTCGTATCGTGGCCATGAAAACGAAAGAGCCCACGACACCAAACATGCCGGCCACGACAAATGGTGTCTGGGGTGAAATCTTCCACAGCAATCCGCCGACGGCCGCGGCCGGAGTGATCGCCAGGCTGCGCAGCAGGTAATAGAGGCCAACGCTGCGCGCGCGCAATTTGGGTTCGGCAAAATCGACAATCATCGCTTTGCGCGCGGGCTCTCCAATTTCGCGGAGTCCCCCAATAATGAAAGCGATGACCAGGCCGGTAAAGTCGTGCGCGTTTACCACGGCCAGCGGGTAAAGCGCGAACGCGCAGAAAGTCGCGATGATGAACGGTCGTCGTCCGACTCGCTCTACAGCCTTTGACGCCGGTAAATAAATCAAGAGCGTGGTGGTGAACAAGATGGCGAGCAGAGTACCGAATCGCGCGACCGAAATGTGGAGCACATCAGTGACGTAAAGAATCACCAGCACGTCAGCCATGCCTTCGCAGGTGCGGATGAAGATGTCCGAAATCAGCAGGCGCTTCAGGCGGCCGTGAAATGATTTCCAAACGCCGAATATGTTCGAGTTGTGCGCTTCGTGGGTGATATTGATGGTGCGAATGAGCAACGCAGTCGCCGCTGCGATTGCCAGCGTGGCAATCAATCCAATGTGTACGCCCGTGACAATTCCGCGTCGCGCGATCAACCATCCGCCAATGAGCGGAGCGATTACGCTGGGCACACGCTTGAGAATTGACTGAACCGAAAATCCCATCGCCCGTTTGTTTGGAGGCAGGGCATCGCCGATGATCGCGAAGATTGCCGGCGACACCATGGTTTGCCAGGCCATCGCGAATGCCAGCGCTACAAACGCGAAAGGCCACGACGGTCCGAAGAGATAAATCACGTAACCAACGCAGGCGAGCGCGAGAAAAATTAGAAAGGCCCGCCGGCGGCCATAGCGATCAGCGATCCAACCGCCCGGGTATTGATAGACTGCGTCAAGAAAATCCTCGGCTGTGCCAAATAATCCGATCACCGGAACGCTCGCGCCCAACGCTTGCAGATACTTGGGCAAGAACTTTTTCCAAAGCTCTTCGCCCAACCCCAGCAGGAATACTGCGCCGGAGGCTGCCGTAACGTTTCGCTCAAGACTTAGAAAAGTTTTAAGGCGCTCGGACTTACTCTGCGGTGGGTTAGGAGTCATGAGCCGATTTACGCGCTGGCGAGGGCCTCGACAGCGAGGGTGTGAAACTGACGGCGCACGCTGTTGATGTTGGCGAACGGCAGCGCGCGCGCATGCGTGCGATTTGTTAGCAGGATGAAAACGCGTTGGCGGGCCGCGTCGATCCAACAACTTGTGCCGGTAAAGCCGGTGTGGCCAAAAGCGTCCGGCGGTAGATTCGATCCAGCAGTTGAATCTTGAGTCGCGGCCAGTTGCCAGGAAAACGAACGCGCTTCATTCAAACCCTCAGTCAGGTTCAGCCGGAACAATTCACAAGTGTCGGCCTTGAGCAGTTGCGACTGCGGGGCGATGAATTGGTTCGCCAACTTCAGAGTTTCTTCTGCGGTCGAGAACAGTCCGGCATGACCCGCCACCCCGCCGAGAAAATAAGCATTGCCGTCGTGCACTTCGCCCCAAGCCGTGGCGGTTCGCCAATTGCCATAACTCTGCGACGAAAAGTCGCGCTCGCACATGTCGCGTTCGTAGGCGTTTCCGTTTTCGCAGGCGGCCACGCCGGTGCGCATCGCCTGCGCCGGACTGAAGAACGTATGTGTGAGTTGCAACGGCGTGAAGATTTGAGCCTGCGCCAGATTTTTCAGCGTACCACCGCTTAATCGTTGTAAGAGAAACCCCAGGACGATAAACCCGAGGTCGCTATAAACGACGCGTTCGCCAGGTTTGTTCTGCAGCGGCTCTTCGGCAATGGTCTCGATAACTTTGTCTCTATCGCTGGTGAGCAGATACAGCGGCCGCCACGCGGGCAGACCGGAAGTATGCGTGAGCAGGTGGCGAATGGTGATTGACGATTTATCCGGACGATCGAATTCGGAGAGGTAAGTGGAAATCGGTGCGTCGATCGTAAGCGGGCCAGATTCAACGAACCACGCGCAGAGTAATCCGGTGACCAGAGGCTTTGTCAGCGAAGCGAGATCATAAATCGTGTCCAGGCTTGCAGGAATCTGCTCCGGCTCCCGCACTGCATCGCCCAGTGCGTCGGCAAAGATTGCGCGACCTTTCTCAGCAATCAGATAGACGGCGGAAGGAAAGTCGCCCGCGTGAATGCGGGCAAGCAGAAAAGACGAGATTTCGTTTTGGCGTTCTATCGGAATAGCGTCATGTTAACTCAATCATGCGGTCCTCTAAAGCAGAAACGATATCAGGTAGTTCCTAAGATTGAGTTGCCAGGGCGCAACCGGGGCACTAGCCCGACCGTGAGGGAGGGCTCACGGCCGAATTTGTTCGGTTGCGCCGTCAGCTAAGGAAAGCACGCAGTTCCGAAAATGCGATCGAAGAACGCCGCTGCGTCTGCCGGAACATCATAGTACCAGACATTTTCACCGGTCATTCCAAAGTTCCGCCAAAATTTCCCGTTCTTTAGGGTGCCGGGCGAATCGACGCCGCCTCGTTTGTTGTGCGCCACCCAGTATCGACGAGTGAATTTCGGTGAAGCGGCAATCGTGTCACGCGATGGTTCACCATTGCCGACGCGATTTCCTTGAAATCCTTGAAGCGGGAAGCGTTTTGTTTCGCCACTGAATTGGATGCCCCAAGCTACGTAATCAGTGTCACTGCCCTGAGCCACTACTGTGTCTTTCGGCACGATAAATTTGATTTCGAAGCCAATGAGTTTTTCTGTGTCTGATGGTCTTGGACACACTGGAATCACGCGGCGTTGCGCCATCAACAAGCAACTACACGCGAGCATTACAAACGCTGAGACAGTTGTTTTAAGCAACATGAGCAGAGCAACCGAACGGAGAATTAGTTATTTGAACGGCCGTTTTGTTTCTGGCGAACAAAGACAATCAAAGCGTCAAGACGCTTGTCGGTGTGAGCGATCGATTCTTCAGTCCGTTTTTGAGCTTCGGCGAGTTCCGTCATGGCCTTCTTCAAACCCTCGTCACCTTGGGTTCGTGCGCCCCGCTCGCGAAGACCCGCTCTAACCACGAGCTTCATGATTCTTTCCAGACGCGAAAGGCGCATCTCATGCTTTTCGTCATTGACCGCGACTCGCGCCAAAGTGTCGACGATGAACTCCATCTTCCGTTCCATTTGTTCATTCGTCATGAGAGCTTCCTCGAACGTGACGCCTCTTCCGCAATTGATACAGCGCTAGTTGCTGGTCATACTAGCAGCGTTAGAACGAGACCGAAAGAACAATCTTTTGCAGAATTAATCGCAAACTCTGTTAACTATTTTGGATAAGAGAGGTGGCTCCGATCCTGAGCGTGTGCTCGTGAATTTGCTCCAGCGTCCGTAACGCGAGTGACAGAGCGCGTCGTCCATCCTCACCGGAAACAACCGGCGGAGAATGATTGATTCCGGCGTCAAAGAACGATTCGATCTCTGCGCGGAGCGGCTCGACGTTCTGCACCTCCAAAACTTGGGTGCGAACCCCCGGCCATGGGCTCGCGTTTGATTGAGCCAGATTACTGATCGAAGCATAGTTCGTCGCGTAGTCGATAACGACATAGTCGCGCGGCTGAAAGAAACGCATCTTGCGAATCTTTTCCGTCCCGACCCGAGACGCAGTTATGTTCGCGACAGCGCCGGTGGCAAATTCGATTCGCGCGTTCGCGGCGTCAACTCGATTCGTGAGAATCGGGATGCCGACGGCGTGCACGTTGGCAACGTCGACGTCGCTCCCGACCAGCCACTGCACAATGTCGAGATCGTGAATCATCAAATCGAGCACGACGTCGATGTCCAAAGAGCGCGCGGTGAATTGTCCGATGCGGTGAATCTCGAAATAGACGGGGCTGCGCACATGCGGTCGCAGCGCAATCATGGCCGGATTGAAGCGCTCGGCATGGCCAACCTGTAAGATCGCATCGCTCTGGTCCGCCGCGGCAATCATTCGATCAGCTTCGGCGAGCGTGGGCGCGATGGGCTTTTCAACCAGTACGTGAATGCCCGCCTCAAGCAGCGCGCAGCCGATCTCACAATGCGATTCGGTAGGAACGGCGAGACTTACGGCATCGACGCTTCCAATCAGCGTCTGCCAATTCGCAACTGCCCGGACGTCATGCTGTTGAGCGATTTCATTTGCCCGCGCGTCATCGATATCGCAGACGCTGACGAATTGCGAACGACCTTCACCGGCGAGCGTCGCATGAATGCGCGCATGCTGCTTTCCCAGATGTCCGACGCCAATGACTGCGGTTCTTAAGGCCATTTGATTTCCAAATGTTTAGAGGTGGGCAATGCCCGCCGAATCAATCCTCATCGCTTCTCAAATGGCAAATAAGAAAGAGTTGGATCATACTCACCAACTAAACTAATCGAGCAAGGCGGCGGGCAATGCCCGCCTCTAAACGATAAGCGGAGCGACTATACTTGCAACTTTCAGCGCTTGCCAAGCGAGCTTGGCTTCTGCTTTTCATCGCCATCGCAGGGTTTTATCTCTGGGGACTGGGATCTTTTCCGCTGGTCGGCCCGGATGAGCCGCGCTATGCCGAAGTGGCGCGCGAGATGCTTGTGCGTCGAGACTTCATTACGCCGACGCTCGGTGGCTTGCCATGGTTTGAGAAGCCGCCGCTGCTGTATTGGATGATGATGCTGAGTTATCGCGTGCTCGGCGTCAGCGAGTACGCAGTGAGATTAGGACCGGCGATTTGCGGTCTGTTAACCGGCGTCTTCGTGTATTGGATTGGCAGCACCGTCGACGAAGCTAATCGAAACGAGCGCGCTGATGAAAAGGCAGGTGCAGTCGATACAGCGATCGGACGATGGAGCGCGCTCGTTTGGCTGTCGAGTTTAGGCGCCATCGGTTTTTCACGCGGCGCTACCTTCGACATCGTCCTCACGATGACCGTGAGCGGGTCGCTGGCTTGTTTTTTTGTGTTTGAGGTCAGAGCCCGGAGCGAACCGGGGTCCCCGCGCGGGCAACCGACGTGGGGTGGTGGTAACGACGTTCGTCCGGGAAATTCACTGCTGCTCGGGTTCTATTTTTTCGCCGGCCTGTCCCTACTGGCCAAAGGACTGATCGGCTTTGTCATTATCTTCGGCGTCGTAGCGATCTATTTCATCGTGCGACGCGAGTTGCCTACCACGCGCATAGCGAAGAGTTTCATCTGGGGGTTGCCCCTCTCTCTGGCCGTCGCGGGCATTTGGTATGGCCCGATGATCGCAAGGCATGGCTGGACGTTCATCGATCAGTTCATCATCCAGCATCACTTCGCGCGCTTTGTAACGAACAAGTATCACCATCCCGGACCGGTCTATTTTTATCTGCCGGTGCTGGTTGGTCTGGTGTTGCCGTGGACGATCGTTCTGGCCGCAAGCTTCCTTTCGGCGCGCCGTTGGAATTGGCGTGGCGAATTGCCGCGCGATCGTGCGCTGGTGTTCGCGGTCCTTTGGCTTTTGGTGCCCCTCGTGTTCTTTTCTTTTTCGGGCTCAAAACTAACTGCGTACATTCTTCCGGCGCTTCCGGCCGCAGCATTGCTGATGGGCGAACGCATAGCTTGTTTCTGTCGAGACCGACGGGGGGAGAAAGTCCTGAGATTGACGGGAGCGCTCCTGGTTTTTATCGCGGCCGCCGGCGTTTGGTACACACATCGAAATTCCGCGCTCAGCTCTTACTGGACTGATCTCGCCGCCCTGTCCTTGCTCCTGATTGGCGCAACCGCGATCGTAAAACCTCAGCTACGTCATCAACTGTTTCTAATGATTTCGATCGCAGCACTCGCCACGGCAGCCATAGGGCTGAAGTGCGCGGCCCCCGCCATCGCCAGAACTCAATCTGTGCGCGATTTGTTCGCGACTGCGGACGCGCGAGGATACGCAAACGCGCCAGTTGTGCAATTGCACACAATCGAACGAAGCGCCGAATTCTATGCGGCGAATCGGATCACGTATGGAAGCGATGGTGAGCCAGTGAAATTTGAAGGCGCCACCCAAGTGGTCGAAGCGGCGCGGAAAAGCAGCGGTTCGGTTTTATGTCTGGTGCCGGTTGAATACGAGGCACAACTTACGACATTGAAGCAAGCCAACTCCGAAATCGTCGGGAACAACGGACGAGTTGCCTTGATTGTCATGAGCGTGAAATGAGGGCGCTATCTCAGCGTCTTATCAAAGAATTCGATCACCGGGCGATCGTAGGCTTCTTCGTGTTCACCGGTTGAGGACGGAAGATTTGCTCCGGTCAATGTCAGATCCTTTTTGACTTCGGGAGGACTCTTCAGACAGCGCGCGAGGTCAAGGGTTGATTGGCGCGCGGGTTCGCCCTGCGTGCCTGCCAACAACAAAACGTGCACGTCGCCGCCGAGCGAGTGCGCCAGTTCACAAGATGTCTTACCAGGAAATTTTCCGAAGCTGTAGATCCTGATTCCCAGATGGGCCAGCCGCTGAAAGACACCATTGTTCATTCCAAAGCGGCTGGCGGTGGCTGCCTGCACCAGATCGTCGGGAGACGCTGGCGCCGAATCCAACCCGACAGCGCGCACCTCGGGATACCGTGTCGCGGCTTCGAGGGCCGCATAACTGCCAAGCCCAATTCCGTAGACACCTACGCGTGAACCAATCTGCGGCTTGCCCCCACCCGTCTTCAAAGTGTGCAAGTAATCTATCGCCGCGGTCACATCATCGCCTTCCAGGGCGCCAAACGAGGTCCAGTTCACCGGCGGATTCTCGCCGTGTCCGCGCAAGTCCGGCCACAGCACGGTGAAGTTTGTGGTCTCGTTGAGTTTGACGGCGAGGTTTAGCAGCCAGGATCGGTCGGCGCCGTACCCGTGCAACAGAATCACGGCCGGCGCCTCGTCAGCTCCGACTATCAACCAGCCGCGAGAGTCGGTGCCGTCATGATTTTTCCATTTGACATCAGTTCCTTTTAAAACCGGCCCGGTCACTTTCGAGAAGCTCTGAGGCGTGACGAGATATGCCGCGCGCGGTGGTCGGGTGATTCCGTAAACCAACCATGCGCACACCGCTACGACTGCGAACACGATAAGCAGGACTATCGGCAAGAGTGCTTTCAGCAGCTTGCGTGCAACTCTTATTCGTCGCGACATTGCGCGGATTATGAATGAAGCAATGCGAATTGCAAAATGTTACATCAGGAGTGGGAGATCTTACCGGCGCTGAAAATCTGCCGGGCACGTTCGTAATTCTCAGGCGTGTTGACATTAAAAAAGAAGTACTCGGAACCGTCCAGATCTGACAGCTCGCTGAAAGAAACGTATCGCGTCTGGACCTGATCCAGCAGAGCGCGCGGGCTATGTTCGCCATTGGCGATCGCCTTCCGGGCCGCCGCTAGACAAGCCGTGCGCCGATAGATTGCGCAGAGTGGCTGCGGGCGACCGTCGCTCTGCAATGGCACAATTGCTGCCGAATGATTAGCTACCCCAATCAATCTCTCAAATAATTTGCCGGTAACGAATGGCAGATCGCAGGCGACGATCAGGCTGTATTCAGAATTGGAATTGCAGAGGGCGGCTTCAATGCCGGCCAGAGGTCCCCACTGGTCATGCGCATCGGCAATATTCGGCAATCCTTCGACGGCAGTAACGGCCCCACCCACGCTCCTAATTGTATGAGAGACAACCTGAAGTGAGGCGGCGATTAACCCCACACCGGATCGGTCGCCGAACCAGAGGCCCGACTTATCTTTTCCCATGCGGCTCGAC
>DASWQK010000706.1:0-3322 GCA_036403735.1 Pyrinomonadaceae bacterium | reverse complement strand
GCACGGGCGTCCCGCCCGTGAGACCACGCGCAAGATACGCGTGCCACGTGTCGCTCAACAGACAAAATGATTCGCGACAAGCTTATCGACAAAGGCATCGGCGATAACAAGCAGTTCCGTTGGCGTAGTCATGAAGTCTCTCGACTCGAGGGCCTTAGCGATGCCGTTTTTGGATTCGCGATCACTTTGCTGGTGGTGTCACTGGAAGTTCCCAGGACCTTTGCCGAGCTCATGCTAGCGATGCGTGGTTTCGGTGCGTTTGCCCTCAGTTTCACGCTGCTGTTCTTAGTCTGGTTTAGTCAGTACAAGTTTTTCCGCCGTTACGGTCTGCAGGACAACACCAGCGTCGTGCTCAATGGTGTGTTGCTGTTTGTCGTACTGTTCTACGTCTACCCATTGAAATTTCTCTTCACGTTGCTGGTCAATATGTTCACCGGCGGCGGCGGGCAGGTGCGCATGCCTGACGGGACGATGGGACTGATGGTCGAGAATGGCGACCAGGTTTCGACTCTGATGATCATTTTCGGCGCCGGATACATCGCCGTCTTCGGCGTTTTTGTGCTGCTTTACTGGCACGCTTACCGACAGCGGGAAGCGCTGGAATTGAACGAACTGGAAGTCTTCGACACGCGCGTCGACATTCGGGAAAGCGCGCTGAACGTCGGCATCGCTTTACTCTCGATCACAATCGCGTTCATTGGGCGGGGTCGATTCGCGTTCCTGTCTGGAATCACTTATATGCTTAACGGAATTCTGTCGCCGTTACATGGCACGATGATGGGCAGGCGACGCAGAAAACTCGAAGAGCAATTTGACGCGAAGCGGGGCGCGGCGCCGGCGACTGATTAATCAGATGATTCATTTAGACCTTTGGCCCACGCTGGCATTCGTCGTGATGGCGCTCTCGTGGCTGGCATTCGTTCTAACTTTCTTCTTTCACAAAAAACCTCCGTCGCCTCCGGATAAGAAGCGTGATCCTTCTTCGATCACAGGCATCGTTTTGCAAGGCGTGAGCTATGGAATTGTTTGGAGTATTCGTCGGACGTGGTTCACCCCGATGTTTCCAAACAAGTCGTTCGAGATTGGATTGGCAGTGCTGACGATGGTTCTGGCAGCGTGGTCAGTCTGGTTTTGTTCGGCCGCGATCCGCACGCTGGGAGAACAATGGAGCCTGGCCGCGCGCGTCGTCGAAGGACACAAGTTAGTGACAAAAGGGCCTTATAGTATCGTGCGAAATCCGATCTATACGGGAATGTTCGGTATGCTGCTGGCGACCGGACTGGCGGTCAGCCATTGGATCGGACTGGTGATCGCGATTGTGATTTTTGCGATCGGAACTTTTATTCGGGTGCGCAGCGAAGAGAGATTGCTGCGCGAAATGTTCGGCCCGGAGTTCGAGGCGTATGCGCGCAAGGTCCCGGCGGTGATTCCGTTTTTGATTTGAAGACCAACCGGCGTCCACAATTTTGAAAAAAGCAAAGATACTAGCGACGATTGGCCCGGCTTCTCGTGACCCTCAGGTTTTTGAAGCGATGCTGGCAGCGGGCATAGACGGCGTGCGCATCAACATGTCGCACGGTACGCAAGATGAAAAGGCTGCGGACATCCAACGCGCGCGCGCCGCTGCACAAAAAATGGATCGGCCGCTGGCGGTTCTGGTCGATCTTTCGGGGCCAAAAATCCGCACCCGCGCGCTAAGAAATAACAAACCCGTGGAACTCAAGGCGGGCCAGGTCTTCACGATTACTACCCGCGCAATCGAAGGCGACAACACTCAAGTTGCAACGAACTATGACGGGATGCCGAACGACGTCCATGCGGGCGCACGCATCCTCTTGGACGATGGCGCGATTGAACTACGGGTCGAAAGCACAACCGCGACCGATGTGGTGACGCGAGTAATCAACGGCGGGATGCTCGGCGAACGAAAGGGAATTAATTTGCCGGGCGTGACGCTGCCGATCCCATCGCTGACGGAAAAGGATCGCGATGATTTGAAGTGGGCGGCCCAGCAGAAAGTTGATTACTTTGCGTTGTCATTTGTTCGCAGCGGCAAGGATTGCGCGGAAGCAAAAGACTTAATCAAACAAGCCGGCAGTTCGGCGCCGCTGATTGCAAAGATCGAAAAAGCCGAAGCCATCATTCATCTCGATGAAATCGTCGCGACCGCTGACGGGGTGATGGTGGCGCGCGGCGATCTCGGCGTTGAGACAAGTGTCGAACTCGTTCCTGTTTACCAGAAGCAAATCATCGAACAGGCAAATGCAGCCGGAAAACTCGTGATTACCGCGACCCAGATGTTGCAATCGATGGTTTCGAATCCGCGGCCCACGCGTGCCGAAGCCACAGACGTCGCCAACGCCGTCTGGGATGGATCGGATTGTTTGATGTTGTCAGGCGAAACGGCGACGGGAAACTATCCGGTGGCAGCGATCGCGACCATGGCGCGCATCATTGAAGCAGCTGAAACTCGCCGCGAAAATCGATCGATCATTAACAAGTTGGTTGGTCGTCAAACGGGCCGAGTCAGCCGTGCGTTGTGCGAGGCAGCCGCCTTCGCCGCCGATGAAATGAATGCTCGTCTGATTGCTGTGTTCACTGAATCCGGATTGATGGCGCGGCGGCTGGCGTCATTGCGGCCGGACCAGCGAATCATCGCGCTGACTTCCTCGCGTGAAGTCATAAACGAGTTGGCGCTCATCTGGGGCGTCGAATCAGTACAGACCACACCATCCCGGAGCACCGAGGAAATTCTAAAGATTGGCGAGCAGGCGTTGCTGCACGCTGACCTGGTCGATCTCGGCGAGACGATCGTGATCATGGCCGGACGACTTTCAGGTTTGGGATTGTCGAGTTCGGTGACGCTGTACACGGTCGAGGGCGATATTCACGAGACGGTCTAGACCTGGAGAGGATGCGTTAGTTTTCTTTTGCGTCAGGACTTAGCTTCCGAATTTCTTCCTTAAGCGAAATCACCTCAAGCGGGCAGTCGGGCCAATTGTGCTCCCAGCATACGATCAAATCGCAATTGGGGTGTGCGTGCTCATGCTTGACGAAACGTCGGCTTTCAAACTCAAACTCTATCCTAACCTCGTGCCAAAGCCGTCGACGCTTGTCGATGAGTCGCTTAGCAACGCAATCCGGAAATGGATTCTGAACGGACTCAACGACGAAGCCTAACTCTTTACTGATCATACCAAAGAGAAAGACCACTCCCTGTTCGTTGATGGGCGCATGTAGAAGCCCTCTAAAGTTAAGCGGCTCACCAAAGACCCTCGCTTTGGTCGCCAGCGAAGCCCCCTGGATAATCGCCTTAACATGC
>DASWQK010000705.1:0-5557 GCA_036403735.1 Pyrinomonadaceae bacterium | reverse complement strand
GGCGACGGCAAGCAAAGAAAACAGGACGGCTAACGTGAGCGCACGACGATAGAAGAGACTCATGACAGAAACCTCCGGAGCAACTGAAACTTTGATTGTGAGGGAACCGAGGAAATGTTATGACTTGGTGCCGAAAAAGGCAAAATGCGGTTAACGTTGCAAGGTCGATTACGATGGGACGCGACGCTCTATTTCGCCCAAGCGCCTGTGGTGAACTCTGACATCGATCCGCACTTCATACAGATCGTGCAGCATGAGATCGAACCTCTCGATCAATCTTTGAACCTGTTCCTGCACGGCTTCCCAAATCGGGCGCGTTTCTTGAAGACGCGCATCGACACGCTCCTCCAATGTCGTCAGCCCTTGATCAATAGCCGCGATGTTCTTAGCCATCGCCGTTTGTTGCACGCGAAGCTCACCGATGTCCGTTCGAATCTCCGATATATGAGTACGAGTTTCAGCCACGTCTGTGCGTAAATCCGCAACGTCCTTGCGCAATACCGCAATGTCCTGCCGCATCTCTGTCTGTTCGGCACGCATAGCAGTTTGTTCTGTGCGAATCGCGGTCTGTTCCGCACGCATGGCAATCTGTTCTGTACGCATGGCGGAAAGCTCCGCTGCAAATGTCGCCTGCTCACAACGCACCGCCGCAAACTCATCCAGCACGCGTTTCTGAAACGCGCGTGTTGCTAAATCTTTTGTTGGCTCTTCGTTCATAGCCTATGCCGGAGGGATGATCGTAGCACGCGAATAAAAGAAATCAACGTAACGATTTTTGCATTTGTGGAGTGTCGGCTTGTGGGCAGCGCAAATGGAGTTAGGACTCGTTGATAACTTACTAATAGCCGACAGGAGAGGAAATTTCGAACGTGACTTACCCTTTGAGCTTTTTGATTTCCTCGGTGAGCACGGGAACTGCTTCGAAGAGGTCACCGACGATGCCATAATCGGCGATGTCAAAGATGGGAGCTTCAGGGTCTTTGTTAATAGCCACGATCGTCCCCGAGTTTTTCATGCCGACCAGATGTTGAATCGCTCCGGAGATGCCAATGGCTACGTAGAGCTTCGGCGCCACGGTTTGCCCGGAGGATCCGATCTGTCGATCGATCGGCAACCACTCAGCGTCGCAGATGGGACGTGACGCTGCCAGATCGCCGCCGAGCGCTTCGGCGAGTTTTTCGGCGAGCGCAAGATTGTCTTTGCTCTTGATGCCGCGACCGACCGCGACGATGATGTCGGCCTTACTAAGATCGACAGCTTGCTTTGCTTCCTGGAACGGCGGCTCAGGCTTCATGCGAACTTCGCCCACCTCAACGGGTTTTTCCTCTATCGCCGCCGCGGCGCTTCCCTTCATCGCCTGATCGCCGCGAAACGCACCCGATTGAAAAGTTACGAAGGTCGGCGGCTCGCCCTCTGAGACAACATCAGCATCCAGTTTGCCGAGAAAAATTCTTCGCGTAAAAGTCGTCTTGCCGCTGTCCACATTCATGCGAATACAATCGCCGATCAATCCTTTGCCAAAACGCGCGGCGACCTTCGGCGCAAAATCACGCGCCAGATAAGTGTGCGACATGATGACGTGCTGCGGGTCGACGGCGCGCACGACTTGCTCGAGCGCGTCAGCGTAAGCATCGGAAGTATATTCAGCGAGTCGAGCATGATCCGCGCTAATGACCTTCTCAAGATCGTACGCGGCGATTTCTTGCGCCAGCGGCGGCGCGCCCAACACCACAGCCGAAACCTTCTGCCCGGTGTCGCTGCCAAGTTTCTGCGCGGCGACGACCGCTTCGAGCGAAGTCTTATTCAGCGTGCCCGCTTTGTGTTCGATGAATACCAGTATGCCGTTGCTCATTTGTTTTCGCCGTTAGTTGCGGCTCATTTCTTTCAACGCGTTTACAAACTTGTCGTTTTTCATAAATCGCTGAAACGAATCGTCCGTCCACGGATCGGGAAAGCGCTCACCCTTGATCATGTTCTGCTGGTTTTGGAAGGCCTGCTGCAAATAAGAAATGGCTTTGTCGACGTCATTCATCTCGGCAAAGGTGCAGGCCATGTTGTAATTGAACATCGGATACTTTGGATCTTTGGAGAGACCGTATTCGAATGTCTCTTTCGCTTTTTTCAAATCACCAGAGATTCCATAAGCCATGCCCAGATTGTCGACCATGACTCGCCAGATTGTGTCACCGAGCGTGCGATTTTCCTTCTCCCGATCCAGAGCTTTCTGATAAGGCGGAATTGCGCGTTTGTAATCACCATCCAGAAAGAATCTGCTTCCCTGCTCCAATAACTTGCGTGTTTCCGGATCGCCCTTGTTCAGGTCGGAACTATCCTGAGCGATTGCGGGGGCTACGCTCAGAAGTACCATTCCGAAAATCAGCAGAAGGATTCGCTTTCGCATAGAACCTAAATCACCCGCGCCTCGTTGCGAAGTTTCTCGGCCAACTCGACCGCACCTTTCTTAGCGTCGCCACCACCAAGAAACTGCGTCTGTTTTGATTTTTGCGGCAGATAGATTTTGTCGATCCGTTGATGCGAAGGCTTACCGACAATCTCAGCAGACGGCGCGACTTCCTTAATCTCTTTCTTCTTCGCCGCCATGATGCCTTTCAAGGTCGCATAGCGAATCTGGCTGATGCCCGACTGAATCGTCAGCAAAGCCGGCTTTGGCATCGTGTACCATTGATACCAACCGCTCTCGAGTTCACGCTTGACGCGCAGCTCATCGCCGCCGGCGTCAATCTCGATCACAATCGTCGCATGCGGAAGACCAAGGATCTCGGCGAGGATTACGCCGGTTTGCGCATAGCCGTAATCGTCAGACTGCAACCCTGTCATTACGAGATCCGCCTGCTCATCGCGAATCGCCTCAGCCAACACACTGGCCGCGGCAAACGGTGAGAGGTGCACGGCATTGTCTCCGACGACGTGAATCGCACGATCAGCACCGCGCGCCAACGCATCTTTGATTACGCTTTTTGCGCGCTGTGGTCCCATCGAAACAACCACGACCTCGCCGCCGACCTTTTCCTTGATGCGGAGCGCTTCTTCGAGGGCATAGCCATCCGACTCGTTCACTTCAAACGACAAATCGGCTTCCTCGATCCAGGTCGAGTCTTTGTTGATTCGCAGAATCGCGTCTTTGTTCGCGACCTGCTTCATTAAGACGAGTATTTTCATTATTGATTCATTGATCCATTGCTTCATTGACTCATTGATCCTAATGAACCAATGATTCAATGAATCAATCTTCCTCGTATCTTTTAAACAGCAGCGCGGCGTTCGTTCCGCCAAAACCAAAACTATTCGAAAGCGCGTACTTTACTGTAGCCTCTCGGGCCTGGTTAGGGATGTAATCCAGATCACATTCGGGATCGGGCGTTTCGTAATTGATCGTCGGCAGCAGAAGGCTGCGGTGAATCGAAAGAACAGAAAACACCCCTTCGACGCCTCCAGCCGCGCCGAGCAAATGTCCGGTCATCGACTTGGTCGAGCTAATCGGTATCTTGTACGCGTGCTCGCCGAATGTTTTCTTGATCGCCATCGTTTCGAACTTGTCGTTGTAAGGTGTCGAGGTACCGTGAGCGTTGATATAACCAACCTCGTGCGGTTGCACTCTCGCATCACTCAGGGCTTTTTGCATGACGCGCACAGCGCCCGAGCCGCTGTCGTCAGGCATGGTGATGTGGAATGCATCGCCGGTCATTCCATACCCGACTACCTCAGCATAAATTCGCGCGCTGCGACTACGCGCAAACTCCAGTTCTTCGAGGATTAGAATGCCTGCGCCTTCACCGATGACAAATCCGTCGCGACGAAGCTCGAAAGGCCGCGACGCGTGTTGCGGATCATCGTTGCGGGTTGATAACGCACGCAACGCTGCGAATCCCGCAACGCTCATCGGCGTGATCGCCGATTCCGCGCCGCCACAGATCATCGCGTCCGCATCGCCGCGCTGAATGATCTTAAAACTGTCGCCGATGGCGTGGGCGCCGGCCGAACAAGCCGTGGCCGTGGCTGAGTTTGGGCCTTTCGCATTGTGACGAATCGAAACCTGGCCCGAAGCGAGATTAACAATAGCCGATGGAATGAAGAACGGAGAGACGCGGCCGGGGCCGTCTTTCAAAAGCTTTTCGTGTTCGCGCTCAATGGCCCAGAAATCACCGATGCCGCTGCTGATATAAGTGCCGACTTTTTCTGAGACTTCATCGGTTATCTGGAGGGCACTGTCGTTGACCGCCTCCTGCGAAGCGGCTATTGCATAGTGAATGAAAGCGCCCATCTTGCGCGCTTCCTTTTTTTCGACGTAATCCAGCGGATTGAAGTCTTTGACTTCGCAGGCGAACCGAACGGAAAACTTTGCGGTGTCAAACTTCTTGATGTCGTCCGCGCCGCTTTTTCCCGCAGCCAGCGCAGCCCAGGTGGTCTCGACTGAATTACCAACGGGCGTAACCAGTCCGAGACCGGTAACAACGACGCGACGCTTCAAAACGTAATTCTCCATTGAAAATGTAGAGGCAGGGCTCGTCCCTGCCCGCAGCTACTGGTATGGATTGCGGGCAAGGACAAGCCTTGCCCCTACACCTTCACTTAGCCTTGTGCTGATCGATATAGTTGTACGCGTCGCGCACGCTTTGAATCTTCTCGGCATCCTCGTCCGGAATTTCAATGCCGAATTCCTCTTCGAAGCGCATCACCAGCTCGACCGTGTCGAGCGAATCTGCGCCGAGATCGTCAATGAAACGGGCGTTGGGTGTGACTTCGTTTTCATCAACCCCAAGTTCATCAACGATAATTTGTTTTACTTTTTGCTCAATCTCTGGATCGGGCATTCGTTTGCTCCTCTAAATTAAGGTGGCACAGACTTTAGTCTGTGACCGTATTAACTTCATAATTATGAACACAGACTAAAGTCTGTGCCACTTCAATCAGCCAGCGCCTCATGAGCAAAGCGTAAACTGGCTTCGTCCTCGATGTTCACACAGCGCACGCTGCGATCGATCTGGCGCACTAAACCACTTAAAACTTTTCCGGGGCCAATCTCAATAAAGGTTTGTACACCTTGATTGATCAAAAATTCAACTGCTTCGAGCCACCGGACAGTTTGCGAAACCTGACGAATCAACGATTGACGGGCCTCGCCACCGTCTGCTATCGGCCTGGCGTCCGCGTTTGTAATAAGCGGTACGCTCAAGTGACTGAACGCAATAGCTTGTAAATCTGCGGCCAGACGATCCTGCGCCGGCTTCATCAGTGCGCAATGAAAAGGCGCGCTCACGTTCAGTTTCACTGCTCGTTTCGCGCCACGCTCTTTGAGCAGGACGATAGCGCGATCGATCGCATCTGCGTCGCCGGCGATTACTACCTGCGATGGCGAGTTGATATTCGCCGGGCTACAAACCTGGCCCTGGGCTGCTTCTTCACACGCCCCGGCTATCAATTCGAGATCTGCGCCGAGGATCGCGGCCATCGCGCCGCTGCCCACGGGGACAGCTTCCTGCATGTAACGACCCCGCGCACGAACTGTTTTCAACGCATCGTTAAGCGCGAGGCCGTT
>DASWQK010000704.1:0-2992 GCA_036403735.1 Pyrinomonadaceae bacterium | reverse complement strand
AGAGCGGAGCGGTGACGGCGCTTTGGTTGGTCGTCTTTGTAGTACTTTCTTGGGTCATGACTCGGCCCACGAGTTCACTCGGAAAACAAAGGACAAGAAGAAGCAATCCAAAGCGCCGTCGTCGCTTCGCTCTGCCGGCGCACTCCAAATCTTATTGTGTTAAATTAAAAGGTAATTCAGCGGAGAAACCCCAGTGACCGACGACCTTCTCAAATACCGTTCTGAATTTCCGATTCTCGAGAGAGCGGTCTATCTGATCTCGCACAGTCTCGGCGCGATGCCGCGGGCTACTTTCGATCGATTGCATGAATACGCAGATATTTGGGCGACGCGCGGGGTCCGCGCCTGGGCCGAAGGCTGGTGGGACATGCCGGTGACTGCAGGCAACGAAATCGCGCGCATCATTGGCGCTGACACAAACACCGTCGTGATGCATCAGAACGTCTCAATCTGTCAGTCACTGATTCTCTCTTGCCTCTTGCCGTTAACGCACAATCCGAAGCGCAACAAGATCGTTTGCGAGGAGCTGAATTTTCCTTCGGTGATGTATGTCTACGACGCGCACGCGCGCGCGCACAACCTGCGCATCGAAACAGTAAAGTCGGACGATGGCATCACGATTCCGCTGGAGCGAATGCTCGCGGCCATCGATGAAGAGACACTGCTGGTTCCGATCTCGCACGTGCTTTTCAAGAGTGCCTTCCTGCAAGATGCGAAAGCAATCACCGAACGCGCGCACGAAGTCGGCGCGCTGGTCGTGCTCGACACCTATCAATCAGCCGGCACAGTGCCGTTCAGCGTCAAAGAACTGAATGTTGATTTCGCGACGGGCGGTTCGGTTAAGTGGCTTTGCGGCGGTCCGGGCGCGGGTTATCTTTACGTGCGGCCTGATTTGATCGAGACGCTCGAACCGAAGACCACGGGCTGGATGGCCCACGAACATCCGTTCGCTTTCGAAACTGAAATGCATTACGCGCCGAACGTAACGCGATTTCTGCATGGCTCGCCGGCGATTCCTGCTTTGTATGCTGCGGAGTCAGGCTACAAGATCATTAACGAGATCGGCGTCGCTGCGATTCGCGAGAAGAGCCTTCGACAGACTCAATACCTGATCAAATTAGCCGAGGAAGCAGGCTTTCAAGTCACCAGCCCGAAAGATCCCGCGCAGCGTGGCGGCACGATTACAGTCTGGGACGACAATGCCGCGGCAATCACGAAGGAATTGATTCGCCGCGAGTTCATTGTTGATTATCGACCGGGCGCGGGTGTGCGAATTTCGCCGCACTTCTACACCAAAGATGAAGAGTTGGAATTGATCGTCGCTGAGATGAAAACGATTCGCGACACGCACGCGTTTGCAGCGGCCGAAAAAGTCGGCGCTGCATTCTAAGGCCTGGAGATCTGCTTGAAGTTTGGAGTTCCGCTTTTAAGCGGCCGCCTGAAGGCGAACTCCAAACAGCGGAACTCCGAAGAAGGACATCATGAAGTTATTTCTCGATTCTCAGAATTTCCTACAGACCGTTGTGGCGGAAGCAAAAGAGAATAGTGAGGCCGCTCGAACCTTAACTTCCGATCTCTCTGAGGCTCAACTCAACTGGAAACCGTCTCCGGAACAATGGAGCATTGCGCAATGCCTCGAGCATCTCGCAATTACTTCGGGCAAGTTTGACAATTACTTTTCGTTGGCGCTTGAACGCGCGCGAAAAAAGCGGCCAATCACAAACGCACCCGCTTACAAACCGAGCATGGTTGGCGGCTGGCTCGCCAGGCAGGTCAATCCCGATGGAGGCAGAAACCTTCCCGCGCCGAAAGTATTCCGGCCTTCCGAGGTCTCGAACATTCACACACCGCTCGAGCTATTTATTGATCAGCAAGTGAAGTTCATCGATTTTGTCTGCCAATGCGATGGGATCGATTACAATAAAACACGTTTGCGTTCACCGGTAACGCCGCTGATGCGTTACAGTCTCGCGGACGCTTTTGTAATCACGGTCCTGCACGCGAAGCGGCATTTGGGCCAGGCGCGTCGCGTGCGAGAGATGCCGCAGTTTCCTCGAAGCTAACCACTTTCTTATGGCAAAAGACTACGGCCAGGACGCGCCGCTCTCATACAACAAATACCTGCGCGTGCAGGAGCTGATCGAGTTACAAACCTGCCTCTCATCGCCGGCGCAGCACGACGAACTGCTCTTCATCACCGTCCACCAGGCTTACGAGCTTTGGTTCAAACAAATCCTGCATGAGATCGACGCGGCCATCGCGTTGATGAAAGAAGATCGGGTGGTCGAAGCCGTGCAGGCGATGCGACGAGTCGTGGAAATCGAAAAGCTGCTGATTGCGCAGATTCATATTCTTGAGACGATGACGCCAGTTCGTTTTCTCGGGTTCCGGGACGAATTGAATCCCGCCAGCGGTTTTCAATCGATGCAATTTCGCGAGATCGAATTTTCCTCAGGTCTGAGAGACGCAAAAATTCTGCGCGAGTTCGGAGCGGACGAGTTTGCGCACGCGCGTCTGGCCGCGCGCATGAATGCGCCGTCACTGTCCGAAAGCTTCTTTGCGATGTTGCGCCGCCGCGGATTTGATACGCCGGCCAGCGATGCGCCGCGCGACGCGAAAGAGCGCCGCACGAATTACGGCAAACGCCAGCGCGCCCTGGTCGAGGTGATGACGCATCACGAAGAATTCTATAAGGAGTACCAGCTTTCGGAAGCTCTGCTGGAACATGACGAATACTTTTCGCTGTGGCGTTCGCATCACATCAAGATGGTCGAGCGAATGGTCGGCGCCAAACGCGGCACGGGCGGATCGGAAGGCATCGGCTATTTAAAGACGACCCTCGACAAGAAATTCTTTCCCGAGTTATGGGAGGCGCGGACGTATCTCAGCAGTAAGCATGATACGGCCCAGTGTCCGTTTGCGAAGTAAGTACCCCTGCTGATCTCTCACATGGAAATCAAACATCTTCTAAAGTCCCAAGCTAATGAAGTTT
>DASWQK010000703.1:0-7908 GCA_036403735.1 Pyrinomonadaceae bacterium | reverse complement strand
GTGATTTCCTCGATGATGTTTACAATCACAAACGACTCCACTCAAAACTCGGTTACCTTCCGCCCGCCGAGTTTGAGCAGTCACTTTTGGCAATCAAACCGGCCCCCGCAGTTGTCTCAAAATAGGGGTTCACTACAGAGTCCCGCCTTCGGCGAGGGCTCTTTGGTAAGTTCATTGGCTAGGATGAGATTTCAGCCATTCAGCACGCAAGAGAAAACTTCCTTCCACCACGATTCGATCACCAGAGTTTAAGCCTTCAATTACCGGATAAAAACCATTGCTCTCCGCTGCAAGCTTAACCGGCCGTAGGACAAACTCGTTGGACTTGTCAGTAGCTACAAAAACGTATTGCTGATTGCTCATGGCTTGCACCGCCTCTTTGGGAACAACCGGCATCGTCTTTTCGCTGACACCAAGCGCAGCAAAAGCTACGTTGACATACATGCCAATCTTGAACATCGGTTCGGGATTCCCTAGCTCGATACGCACCTGTGCCGTCCGGATAGCAGGATCGAGAATATGTTGCATAAATCTGTGAATTGCCTTTCGAGAGATCGGGAAAGAGAACGTTCTTTATGCCGCAGTTCTTGCAAGTGATGAATAAGTACCACTTACTGGGGACGAGGTCCAAAAAGAAGATGGACAAGAATCGTCCTGTTCTGCCCCTGCGATTTCTGAACGGAATTGACGGGCCTGTGATTCTAACGTGCACTGTCAAAAAATTGCATTAGATTCAGACTGCAATCTACACGGAGCAACTGCAGAAACGCGCCAGTGGATTGTGATTTGCTGGCGCGCTCATCGAGTTTGCACGGCGCGAAGAGTTAGAATTACCTTAACGTGAAATAGAAGATAGCGCCCTTGTCTACTTCGGCATCAGCCCAGATCCGTCCCCCCGTGTCGTTGGATTATTCGCTGAACAATCGATAGGCCGATGCCAGTGCCTTCGAATTCATCGGCGCGGTGGAGCCGCTGAAAAACGCCGAAAAGCTTATCAGCAAATCTTGCGTCAAAGCCAGCGCCGTTATCGCGTACAAAATAGACGGTTCCGCCATTCTGTTGCTGGGAACCTACTTCTACGGAAGCTTTCTCCTTACGGTTCGTGTACTTAAATGCGTTTGATAGCAGGTTGACAAAAACTTGCTTAAGCAATGACTCGTCAGCCATGCAATCCGGCAGATTGCTAACTTGAATCGCTATCTGCCGCTCTGGTTGTTCTTCCCGTAACTCCTCCAGTACACGATGAACCAGACCCTCAAGACTGACTTCTTTTTTAGTTAGCGGCTGCCGACCTAATCGCGAGAAGCGGAGCAAGTCGTCAATCAGTTGGTTCATTTGCCGCGCTTGATCTCACCATCGCCAGAAGGTGCTTAGCCTCCTCCGGCAATTGATCGGAATAGTCATCCATAACAATGTGAGAGAAGCCATCAATTGATCGCAGCGGTCCCCGCAAGTCATGCGAGACAGAGGATGAGAAAGCCTCAAGATCCTTATTCGCTGCTTCCAGTTCAAGAGCCCAGGCGCGCCGCATCTTAGCCATTTCCAGATGGGTCCGAACTCGGGCCAATAATTCACGCGCCGAAAACGGTTTGACAAGATAGTCGTCTGCGCCTGCTTCGAGTCCCTCGACAGCGGATTCTTCGCCGGCTCTTGCGGAAAGCAGAATCACCGGAACTGTATGGGTGCTTTGGTTCGCGCGAAGTTCGCGGAGAAGGGCAAAGCCATCCAATACCGGCATCATCACATCGGTAAGAACTAGATCAGGTGGGTTGTCGAGAGCGACGGCCAAAGCTGCCGCACCGTACGGAACCGCAGTCACTTCATAACGATCGGCCAGGAGTCGACAGACATAGTCGCGCATGTCTGCGTTGTCATCAGCCCAAAGAATTCGTGATCTTGGCGAACTCGGCACCTGAGCGACCAAGCTACCGGCCGGATCGCTATTCGGCTGCGAAATTGAGAGCTGTTGCGTTGGAGTTGCATTGTCGTCGGACACCCAGAGCATAGCCTCTTGCTGATAAGCGGTAACGTTCGTTGCCGTGACAGTCAACGAACGTTGTGGTCCGATGTGTTCCGGCGGCAAATGCGCTGATCCCGCTTTGATGATCACGAAGAACGCGCTTCCCTCTCCCTCCTGGCTTTCAGCTCGTACCGTTCCTCCGTGCGCGTGGACCATCTCCTCCACCAGAGCCAAGCCAATTCCCGTACCTTCAAAGCTGCGCGACCGCGCTCCCTTCACCCGATGAAATCGATCGAACACTCGTGGCAGTTCGTTTGGGGAAATGCCGACCACCGAGGCCTATTAGTCTTCAACGAGAATCGGTAAAGAATGCCTGTCCCATCCTTACAACGATAGTCGGCCCGTTATTGTCGTTAGGATCTCAATAATTGAGTTACCGCTATCACCTCCTTAATAGTCCGACCTCTCTTACCGAGTCAGATGTCCCACCAACATGGGGCAAGCCTCCGACCCAAAACTTCCCATAGCATTTTGAGAATCACATCAGTAGACCCTTCAGCAACTCACCTGATTGACTTAACTTGAATACTTCTTGATCTTTAGTCAGCCCGTGCAACGCGAGAGTTGTAACTGGCACAAGCGTTGCACTGACGCTCACGTCTTCGGCTGCAACTGCGCCGAAGTAAGTACCTACGCACTGTGGCGATGACTTACCAGAGAACAACACTAAGACGTTTTACTCGTACTCGCAGGTTGTGGCGTGTACGTCGCAACTCTATCGTTCGCCACAATCTCACAATCAGTCGGTGACTCAATTACTCACCGATCTCGTTTCAAGACATAAACAACCTGGAGAGAATCATGAAGACTTTGAATAAGAAGAGTCGTGCGCTATCGCTGTTCGTCGTGTGTCTGGCCTTGGCCGGAGGCGGTGCGGCATTTGCGGAAAAGAAATTGGCAAGCAAAGGCCAACCGTCAATCAAAGTAATGCTGAGTGGTGATACCGAACGCAAGGGAGCGCGCGTCGCGCTCGACCAAGCGGGAATGGTAAAGCCGGGTGAGACTATCAATTGGATGATCGACTCAGCCAACGAAGGCAATGGAGCCGCACGTGAGTACAAGGCCGTAGGCCAGATTCCGGTTGGAACCGTGTTTGTGGCCGGTAGCGCAGTGTCACAAGACGCTTCGGTCACCTACAGCGTTGACAGCGGCAAGACTTTCTCGGCAAAGCCGACCGTCGAAGAGAAACAACCAGATGGATCGTCAAAGCTGGTCCCCGCGCCCGCGTCGTCTTACACGCAGCTCCGCTATGAATGGTCCACTCCGCTCGAACCGGGCCAGAAGATTTCAGCCACCTATCAGGTGCGCGTCAAGTAATCCAACCAAAGAATAGTTAGTCGTCAGTAGTCAGTTGTTTGTGGCTTTCGCCTGCCGAGGCGGTCGCTGCAGAGCTGTGCCGACGTGCGGTAAATGCTGACCCGACGACTGACAACCAACGATTGACTTTTTTTGAGGAAAGAACAATGCGAACCAAATCGATTACGACATTACTCTGCCAGTTGACCGCGGTTGTGTTACTCGCTGGCCTCTTCGCGACACAGACAACATTGGCTCAGACACCGGGCGGCACGGCAATCGAAAACCGCGCTGCGGTAGTTTTCACAGACAGCGATGGCAACCCGTTCACAGCGGTCTCGAATACAGTAACCACGACGGTGGCGAACGTCTCAGGGCTGACCATCACTCCTGATGCCGGAACACGGCCTAATATCGTGGCCGGACAGACCGGCGTCAATTTCACTTTCCGCGTGACGAACAGCGGAAACTTCGCCGACCAGGTGCGTTTTCTGGCCGGCGGGGCCAGCATCATCATTACCGGACCGGGCGTAGTCACAGCGGCTGCGATTGATGTAAACGGTAACGGCGTGATTGATGCCGGCGACACCGACATCAAAAGCAATGGCGCAGACGTGTTGTCGGCGAGCATTGCTCAAAGTGGGCATGTCGATGTGATTGTAACCGTCACCGCGAATGCGAACGCCAGTTCCAATGCGGCGATCGATGTACGTCTTGGCGATGCGGCCAGTGGCAGTCCGACATTCGACAATCAACCGGCAGATAGCTCAGCGAACGAAGTGCGCACCGTCTCGACCTCCTCGGCAAATGGTTTGCGCGAAGCTCGCGGCAACATCGGCACTACCGTAGAAAATGACGCGCAGCTCCTGCTTAATCTGACAGCTCCGACCGGACCAATTGCTCTGGGCTCGGATATCAATTATGCCTGGCAGGTCTGTAACACCGGATCGCGAACCGCGCAGCCGATTACACTGGTCAATGCTCCGTTGGGGGCAAACACCGGCGTCTTCATAATCGCGCCAATTCCAGTCGGCACGGCTCTGAAGAGCGGCCAGACATTTCCTTCGGGCACCCTCTATACAACTTCACCCTTGGCCATCACTCCGTTACTGGCCATCTGGACCACTACGCCGCCGGCTAATCTTGCTGATGTGAAGCGCGTTGCTTTCAATGTTGGCAGTTCGCTGGCCGCTAGTGGATGCAGCGCCTCCATTAACATGGAGGTCACGGTGACTACCACGGATGCGACCTTGCCGATTGTCGAAATTGGTGATGCCTTCGGAAGTAACAATATCGGCGTACCAATCACGGATCAATCTGGCGATAACGTGCCGAACGCGGGTGATGGTAACGCGAACTTCGATGAAGGCTCGCAACCGGGCAACGTTGACGGTAACGGCGTGCACAAGCAAACCGGGTTACAAGCTCAGGGCGCAGCGCTGGTGGGACCATTGGGCCAGCCGGGAGCAACCGGACCTAACAGTAACAATGATGACTTCACTAATCGCAGCATAACCACGGGCATCGCCGGAGTTCCGCCTGGTGGAATTACGACAGCGGCAGGTACGATCATTTTTACCAACACGGTACAGAACACTGGCAACGCGAACGACACGCTTGCTCTTACCGTTCCGACCGTTCCCGCCGGCTTCACTGTCGAGATCAGCACCGACGGCGGTCTCACTTACACCACAGTCCAACCGGGCAATGGCAGCATTAGTTTGCCGGTCGCGTTTGGCGCTTCCGCAAACTTTCTGACAAGAGTAACAGCACCTGCGGGAGTCAGTGTGTTAACTGCGTTTGATGTCGTGGTGCGCGCTACTTCGACCAATACACCGAGTGCCGCGAATGACACCATCAATCGCCTCTACACCGGGTTTGTTCGCTTTGATAAGACAGCCACGGTAATCAATTCGACGGGCGTAGGGAGCGCGACTGACGCCGTACCCGGAGCGGAGATCGAATACACGATCACTTATACGAACGTGTCCGGTTCCGCCGGCTCCGGCAACCACGTTCTGACTGCTAACAACATCGTCATTACTGAGAACGGAAGCCTGGCCCCAAGCACATGGGGCACCACGACAGATCATGTAGTCGGAGCTTCCGACACTCATAGCGGCGTCATCGTCGGAGACATCGCTGGTTCAGTCTTGCTCACCGATACGATAGCTACACTCGGACCGGGTCAATCCGGCATCTTCAAGTTCCGTCGCCGAATCAAGTGACGCGTTAATGTTTGCGTTACGGTGCGGCTCTGAATCCGAGATCGCACCGTGCGCAACTTCTTCGACCAAGTACTCATAAGCCTTCACCTTTTCCAATGCACAAGATGCTCTCAAAGAGACAGCCAACAAGCATTCTGCTGTTGATGCTATCGATAGTTTTGCTAGCCGCAGGGACATTGGCGCAAACATCTGATAACCCTTCAGAGGCAGGCACCGCCGTAACGAATCGGGCGAATGGAGCTTATGAAGGCGAAGATGGGAAAGTCTCGGGAACATCAGTCACGACGACCGCAACGGTCAAGGCCATCTCTGCCGTCAAAGTGACCCCGGATGAAACCGGTCCCTCAACGAACACGGCTCCAAACGAGCGAGTCACAAAGCTGTTCCGCATCTGCAACATCGGCAACGGCCCTGACAGCTTCGCAATTCCACGAGTCGACATTACCGCACCCGCGACGCTTATCAGTCTTCACTTCGATATTGATGGCAGCGGCACTCTGACCGAAGGCGACACTCCAATAACGGTTGGTTCGACCGTTACCCCGACTCTGACAAGAGGCGAGTGCCTTGGCGTCATCGCAGTAGTCGATACTGGTGCCAGCACGCCGGAAACAAATCTAACAATTAACCTCACGGCGCGCTCTCAGTTGGACAATTCGGCAAGCGGCGCCGCGCAAGATGACGGAACAATTATTATTGCCGTCGGCAATCGACCGCGATTTACGTCCCCAGATAATCCCGCGCTCCAGCCACGGAAGATGGTTGACGGGCAGCAAAGCAAAGTAACCGGGTCAGGACAATCCCTTTCATACACAATCACATTTCGTAATAGCGGAGCGGTCGCCGCGCGTCATGTCGCGGTCACTGACGATATGCCGGCCTCACTCCTCTATGAACCCAACTCGCTTCATCTTGGTGACCGGCAGTTAACCGATCAGGCAGACGCCGATCCCGGTGAAGTCAGCGGGCAGAGTATTAAGGTGAAGCTCGATCAGGTTGGACCAGGCGAGCTGGTACAGATCTCATTTCGCGCGCATGTTACCGGCGCGGTTCCTGCCGGCGCGGGCATCGCCAATACCGCAAGCATCAGCGGCGATAACGCCAAGACCGCCAGCACTTCCTCCGCTGTCGCGGTGGTCGATCCTTTTGGCAGAGTCTATGCAGGACGAAGCGGCGGCACGGTTCTGATTGCCGGAGCGCGAGTCACGCTGGCTAACGATCAGGGAGGCACGAGTCCGCTGACACTGCCGGCCGGCCTGGGTTATGCGCCGAATACGGCTAACGACGATCCTTACGCTACAACTTCTGACGGACGATTCAGTTTTGCGTTGGCGCCGGAGCAGTTCGGAACACTTGGCTCGCCGGCCCATTATTTCCTGATCGTGACTGCTCCCGGTTATCGCGCGCGATTGATTGAAGTAAGTCTGTCTCCAGCAACATCGGGCGTTTACACCGCGACAATTAACGCTCTTGATGGGCAGTCGATTGCTCGCAGCGGCGGCTTCGCTCTTACTAACCAGGCCGTTTCGATCGACAACGTCGCGGCGCTGGCGCTCAACGTGCCGATGTTTGAGAGCACGACTCTGGAAATTCAAAAGTCCGCCGATCGACGCAACGTGGATGTCGGCGACGTTGTCTCTTATCACATCGAGGTTCACAACGCGACGAGCGAGACCGTCAGCAACGTGATTGTCAGAGATCGTTTGCCTGAATCTTTCCGCTACGCAACCGGCACAGGCTTAATCGAATCATCCAGCAAACAAACAGTCGAACCACAAGTTTCTGGAAGTGATTTAGTCTTTCGCGTCGGCGACGTTGGTCCGGGCGAGCGCTTGTCTATTGTTTACCGCGTCCGCGTGGGCGCGAATGCGCGAGATGGCGAGCAAGTGAATTCCGCGGTCGCCGAAGGTGCATTTCCATCAGGCGAACATATCGCGACGGCGCCCGCCCGTGTCGGAGTCATCGTCAGCCACGGCGCATTTTCCACTCAACAACTGATTATCGGTCGAGTGTTCGAAGACGTAAACGGCAATGGACGATTCGACAAAGGTGATAAACCAATGGCCAGCGTCAGGATCTATCTGGACAAAGGCCAGTCGGTCATAACCGACAGCGCGGGAATGTACAACTTCCCTTCTGTCGAAGACGGCGCGGTCGTGATCGCACTCGATCCTACGACGCTGCCGTCAGGTTTTGTATTGAGCTATGACGGAAGGCGATCAGATCAGGGTTGGGCGAGATTGCTGCGTACGCCCCTGGGTGGCGGAGCACTGTTGCGCCAGGATTTCGCCCTAAGAAACACGAGCAAAGCAAAGCACTCGGACAATGAACAAAAAGCGCTGCCTCAGAAGAGTGAATTCGTAA
>DASWQK010000702.1:0-9258 GCA_036403735.1 Pyrinomonadaceae bacterium | reverse complement strand
AGTTTTAAAGGACGACGAAAATGCTCGCATGATGGGCGCGCGCGGCAAAGCAATCGTATCCGAAAAATTTTCCAGCGAGCATCATCTGCATAACACCCTCGAGCTCTACGATGAGCTGCTCAGTAAACATGCAGGTCGTTTAGCAAGCGGACTTGTCCGCGGGCCGGCTGCTGGACAAGTCCCACACCTAAACGAAAAGAGTTAAGACGCCTGACCCGCGCGCTCCTGATGACTGCTAACGCACAGATCCGTGCAAAGAGAAAAGCGACGCGCCGCCGTCGCTTTCTTATTATCGCCGCAGTGTTGTTGGCGGCGTCGCCGTTTGTTGCCTGGTGCGCTGCTCGGCTCCTGATCGTCAAAGCCGACGTGCAATCTCCGGACGCGATCGTGGTCCTCAGTGGCTCATCGACCTATGTCGAGCGCGCCGCCTGGGCCGCACAGCTTTACCGTGAAGGCCGCGCGCCACTGATTGTGCTAACCAATGACGGGTTGATCAGCGGTTGGGATCATCTTGAAGAGCGCAACCCTTATTATTACGAACTGAGCACGCGGCGTCTGGGGCAGCAAGGCGTGCCCGCGGATCGCATACAACTCGCTCCCGGCCAGGCGCTCGGAACTTATGAAGAGAGTTTGCTGGTACGTGACTACGCTACTGCTCACAACTTAAAGCGGTTACTGATCGTAACTTCCGGTTATCATTCGCGTCGCGCGCTGTGGTCCATGCGCCGCGCCTGCGAAGGCAGCGGCATCGAGGTCGGCATCGACAGCGCGCCGCCGGGATGGCAAACGCCTTCGCCGTGGGCATGGTGGAGAAAGCGCTGGGGTTGGAAAATAGTTGGCGGCGAATACGTGAAGATGATTTATTACTGGACGAAGTATTGAATCACGTGTGAGTCTTCCTCGCAGACATGACCTCATCGTAAATTGCGATCAATGAGCGGACGTATTCTTCCGGGGAATGATTCTGTGAAACAATCTCCGCGGCGTTTCTGGTCAAGCGACGACCAAGTTCAGCGTCAGCGAGCAGACGCGCGATCCCAGCCGCCAACGCTGCCGGATCGTTTGCCGGCACTAACAAAGCGCTCTCTTCATTCTCAACAATCTCCGGCACGCCACCGACTGCGGTCGCGACTATGGGCGCCTGTGCCGCCATCGCTTCCAACAAAACATTCGGTGAGCCCTCGGTGAGCGATGGCAGTACAAACACATCAGACATCGCATAAAAAGGCCGAACGTCTTTGACCTGACCGTCAAAAATAATGCGCTGACTCACACCAGACTGGGCCGCTGCTGATTCCAACGGCTCGCGCTCTGGTCCGTCGCCAACGATCACGAGTTTGCAATTGAGGTCAGGATTCGTTGTGCACAACTGTTTGAAGGCTTTGATTAGATCCGCATGCGCCTTTTCTTTCGACAGACGCCCAACCGAAAGAATAACGGCTTCGTTCTCAACAATTCCAAGGCGCTCACGCAGCGCCCGCACGTCGTCGGCGGTGGACGGCGAGACGGGGCGAATTGAATTATGCCGCACTCGAATCCTCTCGGGCGCCACGCGTGCGACGCTGCCCAACTCAAGCGCGAAAGCATTGCAGACGGTGATGACGAGGTCAGCCTTTGGTAAGGACCAGCGATCGAACCGGTTATAAACTCTCATCTTTGGATCAGTCGTCGTATAGCCGTGATGAAAGGCGATCCAGGGATGTTGTTTCCACAGCCGCGAACGCCACATAAGAAAATGCGACTTCACGGAATGCGTGATCACAATGTCAGGTTGGCGCTGCCTAACGATCTCTCTTAATGCCGAAACCACGGCCAGATCAAAACGCCGGCGTTCCAGAATCACATCAATCTCAATCCCGGCTGCTTGCGTTGTTTCTACAAATTCGTTTGCGCCTTGTTGATGGTTTGAACCGCGATCGAAGGTGATCAAAGAGCCTTCGATACGAGGCAAATCGCCGGACGCTTCGCCAATCTCGTGAGCCGTGCGATGAAACTCGAGCACAATCTTCGCGACCGCGTTCATGGTGGCCGCTTCGACGACTGACACAATTTTCATCTTTGATTTCATTACTAGTCAGCCGCGGATCGTGACATCTCGGAGACCATTGCTTGATATTGAGCCAACAGCTTTGCGCCAAGCGTGGACCAATCGTAGCGCTCACGAACCAGCGCGGAACCGCCGGCAATCAGCCGTTTTTCTGATTCACGATCGTCGATGATCCGGATGACAGCTTCGGCGATCTGTCCTGGGCCATGTGTCAGTAGAATGTTTTCGCCGTCGCTCGAATCCAAACCTTCCGCTCCCAATTTTGTCGATACGACCGGCACGCCCGCAGCCATCGCTTCGAGAATCTTCAAGCGACTTCCGCCGCCAACATTCAGCGGCACGACGGCAGCGATAGCCTCGGCATAGTAAGGCCGCACGTCATCGACGCTGCCGGTAACTTCGACGCCGTCTTTTGACGATAGGGCGCGCACCTCAGGTGACGGATCGCGGCCCACGATCGTAAATAACAGCTCAGGCTTCTGTTTTCGCACCACGGGCCAGACGTTGCGCGCAAAATTTACGGCGCCATCGATGTTCGCGTGATAATCCATCGAACCGACAAAGACGATGCGCTTTTTTCCTGCCGATTGTTCGCCGGCGTAGTAAGAAACATCAACTCCATTTTCAATCACAAGAATGCGCGCTTGGGGGTTCATGCGCCGTAGTCGTTCAGCATCCTGCTCGCTCACCACTATGTGACCGTCGAATTCATTAAGAGCTTTTATTTCAAATTCGTTCATCAGCCGCGCTGTTCTGCGCGCGTAGGTTTTTCGGGCAAGACTTTGCTCACGTTCAGCATACTGGCGCATCAAATCCGATTCGATATTGTGCCAATCGCAAACTACGATGGGGCGACTGCGCGCAGCGCGAATGACTGGGAGATAGTTCATCAGATGAATGCTTTCAACCTGCACAACATCGAAATCATTTTCAGCGAGGACGTGCGCGAGCGTCTTACTCATCTCATTTGTGGTGTAATTCAGCAGCGGCAAGGGGGTGCGACCGACCGCGCCGCGTAGTACTTTCGCGAACGAATACCCGCCGAGACGCGGCACAGTGACGATTCGTTCGTACACCTGATCGAGGGCGTTCGTCTCGTTCTGTTCATCGCCAAAAGCCAGTAGGGAAATGCGCGCCTGCATCGCGAGAATGCGTGCTAGGTGATAGTTCCGCAGTTTGGCTCCGGTGTCGAGGGGCCAGGGCGCGCGCGGCGCAAATTGCAACACGCGTAGGTTTGACGGGTCTGTTTTCAGCGAGAGTCTCCCAACGAATTGTGCTTCCGTGATACGCCGACCCCAGATTCTAACGGCAAATGGCGGCATCCCGCAGAGATTTTCCCACGATCCCGAAAAAATCATGGATTTAGGGCCACCTTGATCCTGTATACTGTCCGTGGCAGTTTTCCCGCCCCGGTGGCCCACCCCAAGGATCCCACGCGAATCAACTTTCAAGATGTCTTCGATCGAATCTTCATCTGCGCATAACTTCGTCAATGATGATCGCAATCGTCATTTTCGAACTGATCATCTCAAAGCCGATCTGGGCGCTCGCTCGGCGAGAGGGGGCGCGGTCACGCTTGCGGCCCAGGCCTGCAAATTTGTCCTCAGCACATTGTCAGCGATTGTTCTCGCCCGGCTGTTAACGCCACAGGATTACGGACTTATCGGGATGGTCGCAATCATCGTCGGCTTTCTCGGCATGTTTCAGTACCTGGGATTATCGACCGCAACAGTCAAGTGGTCCGAGCTGAATCATGAACAAGTCAGCACGCTCTTTTGGGTAAACATAGGATTGAGTGCCGCAATCATGCTCTTGACGATTTGCGCCGCGCCACTCGCCGCGTGGTTCTTCAAAGAGCCGCGGTTGACGGGCATCACGATCGGCTACGCAGTCGCCATACTCATAACTGGCGCCGCAATCCAGCACGAAGCGATCCTGATTCGACAAATGCGTTTCTCCATCATTGCGGTGATCGAAATTTCGGCGATGGCGATCGGACTCAGCGCCGCGATCGTGGCTGCTTTGTATGGCGCGCGCTATTGTGCCCTGGTCATCAATCAGCTGGTACTGGCAACCGTAACAGTGATCGGGTCATGGTCAGCATGCCGTTGGCGACCCAGTCTGCCAGTACGCGGGACTAATGTGCGATCGATGCTCTCGTACGGCGGCAATCTGACCGGCTTTAACATCACGAGCTACTTCGCGCGAAATCTGGACAACCTCCTGCTTGGCAGAGTTTGGGGCGCATATCAGCTCGGCCTCTATTCAAGAGCATATCAACTGCTGCTGATGCCGATGGCCCAGATCAACAGCCCGCTGTTTTCAGTCGCAGTGCCCGCCCTCAGCCGTCTCACCGACACGCCCGAACGATATCGAGCTTCCTATCTGCGCGTGCTGGAGAAAATCGCAATGGTCACGATGCCCGGAGTGATTTTCATGATCGCGACTTCTGATTGGCTCGTGCTTTTCCTGCTCGGCCCGCAATGGCGAGACACCGGGCGCATCTTCATGTTGCTGGGAGTAGCGGCAATAATTCAGCCGGCCACGCGAACCGTGCTGTGGCTGTTCACCACTCAGGGACGCGCGCGCGAAATGTTTTTGTGGGGAATCATCAGCAGCGTCATCGCGGTGACCTCGATTGTTGCCGGTTTACCCTGGGGAGCAATTGGCGTTGCGGCCGCCTATGCGGCTACCGACCTGGCGGTCACAACGCCGCTGCTGTTTTGGTTTGCAGGACGTCGCGGACCTGTTAAGACGAAAGACTTTTATCTCACGGTAGCGCCAGCGGTCTGCGCCGCTCTCTGCTCGCTGGCTGTGCTTCTGATTAGTCGGCCATGGCTGGCCACTTTACCTGTCATGCCGGTGCGGCTGTCTCTCGCGTTTGCGATTGCCGCGCTCGTGTCGCTCATGGTTTTCTCCGCGCTGCCTACCGGCAGACTGGCAATGCGCGGTTTCAAAGAGATGTTGCTGTTGTTGGTTAAGCGCAACCGCGAATCGATCGCGTAGATCATTTCGTCATAATGCTGAAAAAATTCAAGCAGGCAACCTTGATGTCGCTGAAGACGGCGGGAGTGGCGAGAGCTGTGCAGAACAGTCGCTGGCGGCGCCGTCGCCTCTTGATTCTCGCGTATCACGGCATTTCGCTTGATGACGAACACGAGTGGAACTACACGCAATACATGCCGGCCACAGTCTTGCGCTCGCGGCTCGAACAATTGAGAAGTACGCGCAGTAATGTCCTGCCTTTGGATGAGGCGATCGAGCGGCTTTATCGGAATGATCTTCCCGAACGCGCGGTGGCCATAACTTTCGATGACGGCACGGCGGATTTTTATCAAAAGGCTTTCCCGCTGTTGGAAGAGTTCGCAATGCCGGCGACGCTCTATTTGACGACTTTTTATTCTCACTACCACCGGCCCGTCTTCGACATCATGTGTTCTTATCTGTTGTGGAAGGGGCGCCACGCACAACTCGATTTACAGCGGCTCACCGGTGAAGCTGCCACGTTCGATCTTCGCAGCGCTAAGGCACAAGATGCCGCGCGCGTGACGATCCTGGGTTATGCCCGCCACCAAAGGTTGTCAGCCGAAGAGAAAGACACACTGTTGGCGAAGCTAGCCGCCAGCATCGAGGTTGATTACGAAAAGCTGGTCGCCCGGCGAATCATGCAGAACCTCACCCCCGGTGAAGTTACTGAGTTGGCGCGCGCCGGCATCGACGTCCAGTTGCACACCCACCGCCATCGCACGCCGAAGGATCATGCACTCTTCATTCGCGAGATCGAAGACAACCGCAAGAGCATTCAGGCAATGACGGGAAAGGTCGCAGCGCACTTTTGCTATCCGAGTGGCGCGTATGACCCGATGTTCTTGCCGTGGCTGAACGAGTCAGGAATTGTTTCCGCGACCACATGCGAAGTGGGCTTTGCTTCTCGTAACACGGATCGCTTGTTGTTGCCGCGGGTGCTGGACAATCTCGCCCTCTCGCCAATCGAATTTGAAGGCTGGTTAAGCGGCGTCTCCGCCGCGCTCCCGCGACGAGCGGTGAACGGACACAATTCAGGAGGTCAATCGGAATGAGCCTCTTTGCCGGAATCATTAATCGCCATGGCCGTCCATTGCCGGACTCGGTTTGTTCGAGCCTGGGCCAGTCGATTTCTCGAAACCCAGTCGACAAAGTCATCTCGTTCCGTTACGCGAACGCTTACTTTGCGAAGATCGACATTGGCGTATTTGGCGAACCGGGCTTCGTGGAAGACGAGCATGGCGCCTTATCGTTGCTGACCGGCGAGCCGCTGCTAAGCGTTAATTCGGCGCCAGATTCCAATCGACAAGAGGACCTGAGAACCCTTCACGATCAAGCCCAGCTAAATAATTGGGACGCATTCAAAGGCGCGGACGGGACCTTCTGCTTTATTCATTATCAGCCGCAAACGGGCAGCCTCACGCTGGTCGCAGACAAAGTCGGAGTGCGCCCGCTGTACTTTTGGATGAATGACGAGTTGGTTGTTTTCGCCAGCACGTTGCGTGTACTTGAAGAGTGTCCGCTCGTGCCGAAGAAGCTGGATCTGCGGGCAGTGACTGAGATGGTCGCACTCGACGCGCCACTCAGTGATCGCACGCCCTACGCGGGTGTTCGACTCTTAAAGGCAGGCGAGATCGTCGAGATCACAAACGAAACTGTATCGACGCGTAGTTACTGGCGATGGGATCAGATCGAAATTTCGAACGATCCTGAGCCGGTGCGTTTGCAGACCATTCACGATGAGTTTCAAGCAGCGGTGGCGCGCCGCATCAAAGGTGACAAAGCAACTGCGGCCTATCTTAGCGGTGGCCTCGATTCGCGTCTTTGTGTTGCGGCCTTGATTCACGACGACGTAACAGTGCACAGCTTCAATTTTGCGCGACCGGAAACGCAGGACTGCCTCTTCGGAAATGATTTCGCAGAAAAGATTGGTGCGATTCATCAAAGCTTGCCAAAACAAAGCGGCGACAGCGTGCCTGATTATTCATTACTGATGGCTGCAGCGTTGAAAACTTCAAATCCTAATCAGGAGCATCCGCGACTGGTATGGTCCGGCGAGGGGGGCAGCGTCCTGCTCGGACTCGTTCACTTGAATGAATCGATCATCGATTCGATGCGCGCGGGAAACACGGACCGGGCCATCGAAGAGTTTCTTGAACGCGAACAGACGCAGATTCCCGCGAAACTTTTCCGACCGCAGGTTCTGCTGAATTCTGGCGATCTGATTAAGCAGGGATTACGCGAAGAGCTGGAAGCATTGCACGCCACTGACGCGGGCCGGAACTTTTATCTTTTTCTGATGCTCAATGATCAGCGTCGCAAACTTGCGCTGCACTTTGAAAACCTTGATCTGCATCGATTGGAATTCCAGTTGCCATTCTTTGATGGAGCATTTCTCGAAGCCGTAATCGCGACCCCGCTCGACTGGTGTCTGCGTCACATATTCTACGTCAAATGGCTGTCGCTGTTTCCACCGGCGGTAACCGGCGTTCCCTGGCAAGCGTACCCGGGACATGAGCCGTGTCCGCTGCCCATCCCACAGGATCTGGCTTATCAATGGGCCGAAGACCATCAGGCAAATGAAAGCGTCGCGCGCAAGCGCCGCGTCCTTCGCAATGCGTCAGAGGTTCTGCACTCCCGTCACTTTCCTGACCAGATTCTGAGCAAGAGAAATCTGCGGCTGGCTGCGTGGATTCATTCAACCGGCTGGCGCGATTACCAGTACGCACTCGAGGCTGCGGAGACCTACTACAAGTACGCGAAAAACTGCGGAGGCAACTTTAGTTTGTCTCTTTCATAAACGCATGAATTCTTTTTCGACCACATCAACAGTTCTCGATCAGCGATCGACGATCGCCGGGGCTGAGTTTTCGGCAAAGGGAACCGTTGCGGCTGATACTCCGACGGTCAGTGTGGTCATTCCCGCTTACAACGTCGCGCGCTACATCGGCGAGACCCTCGAATCAGTTTTCGCGCAGACGTTCGCCGATTACGAAGTGATAGTGGTAAATGACGGTTCGCCCGACACCGAAGATTTCGAGCAGGCCATCGCGCCGTATCTCAACCGCATTCTCTATCTGAAACAGGAAAACCTTGGCGCCAGCGTCGCGCGCAACACGGGGCTGCGAGCAGCGCGCGGAGAATTCATCGCGTTTCTGGATGCGGACGATCTCTGGTTACCGGCATACCTGGACCAGCAGATGAAATTCATTCGCGAACGCGGCTGCGATCTCGCATGTGCGGATGCAACATTCTTTGGCCATCCGTCCTCTGAGGGCAAAACGTACATGGACACTCTGATGGCGACCGCGCCGGCGGTTGACGACGTCACGTTTCTGCAGCTCGTCAATGCGGATCGAAGCCTGATCACATCCGGCGTGGTGGCCCGTCGCGAACCAATGATGCAAGTGGGTTTGTTTGACGAAGCTCTGCGCAACGCACAGGACTTTGATTTGTGGTTGCGACTTTGCTTGAGCGGATCACGCCTTTCTTATCAAAAGAAGGTACTGCTCAATTATCGCTGCCGCCCTGATGGACTAACCGGAGACGCGATCAATAGTCACCGCCGAGAGTTACGCGTCTTTGACAAAATTGAGCAGTCATATGATCTCTCGCCGTCCCAGCGCGACGAGGTTTCCCTCGTCATCAAGAACCGGCGCGCGTTGCTGGAATTCGAAATGGGCAAACATCACGCTGCGCGCGGTGATTTCAAGCAGGCACGTGATTCATTCGAAGAATCGAATCGCTTGCGGCCGGGCTCGAAAAAGCAGATCGCGCTTTGCCTTACCAGGTTTGCGCCGAGAGCGATGCAGGCGATCTGCGCTCGTCGCATATAGAAAAAGCAATGAAACGTTTCAGCGAATCAGACATCCATTCGAAAGGCCCGCGCGAGCACAGCGTTCGGCTCGCGTCCGTCGATGCGCTCGCCTCGGAACTCGAGCGGAACGGCGTAGTGGCTTTGCCTTCACTGCTTACTGCTGAGCAACTGCGCGGAATGCAAACCGCATTCGCTGCCAGGCTGAAGCGTCTACGCTGGAACCAGTTTGATGGTTATCAACGAACTGAGCCTTACCGATTCATGGTCGAAGATGTTCTGCTGCTCGATCAGGGCTTCGTAGATCTGGCTGTCCATCCGCTGGTCAAAGAGATTCTGGCGAGATATCTGGGTCCGGCTTACGAGCTGACGG
>DASWQK010000701.1:0-11006 GCA_036403735.1 Pyrinomonadaceae bacterium | reverse complement strand
TTGGCGAAGGAGCCTTTGAAAGTTCCGGTGATGCTGGTTCAAAGCCTCTGGGACCAGGAAGACATCTACGGCGCGATTGCAGTCTACAAAGCGATTGAACCGAAGGATACCAACAACGACAGAGTTTTTTTGGTGATGGGCCCCTGGCATCACGGTCAGGAGATTGGCGACGGCAGTACATTGGGCGCTTTGAAATTTCACAGCGACACTGCGCTCTATTTTCGTCAGCACATTCTGCGGCCCTTTCTGGATCATTATTTGAAGGACGACGCGCCGAAGTCAGATGTCGCGCCGGTCTCTGCTTTCGAAACGGGAACGAACGAATGGCGACGTTTGACTTCGTGGCCGAGCGGTTGCGATCGCGGATGCACGGTGAAAGCAACGCCGCTTTATCTAAACCCCGGTTTGAAACTGAGTTTCCAGTCCACCGCGGGAATGTACAACGGCGGCGCTTCCGCTTCCGAAGAATACGTTTCTGATCCGGCGAAGCCCGTGCCGTTTCGCTCGCGTCCGATCAAACCAACCGGTTACGACACCTGTGACCAGTGGCCGTGTTGGCTGGTTGACGATCAGCGCGAAGCTTCGGGCCGGCCGGACGTGCTGGCTTTCAAGTCTGATGAGTTGACTGAGCCGGTGAAGATCAGCGGCCAGCCGACAGTTAATTTGTTTGCGTCGACCAGCGGCACTGATTCTGATTGGGTAGTGAAGGTGATCGATGTCTATCCGGACGAGGTCGGCGGCGACGCGAAGATGGGTGGTTATCAACTCGCAGTTTCGATGGACATCTTTCGCGGACGCTATCGCGAAAGTCTCGAGACCCCAAAACCGATCGCGGCAAATGAGCCGCTGCTTTATCGCTGGTCGCTGCCGACGGCGAACCACGTCTTTCTGCCTGGACATCGAATCATGATTCAGGTGCAATCCAGCTGGTTTCCGCTTTACGATCGCAATCCGCAGACGTTCGTGCCCAACATCTTCTGGGCGAAACCGCAGGATTACAGACCGGCAACGCAGCGGATTTATCACTTGCCCGGCAAGGCGAGTTTTGTCGAGTTGCCGGTGATGGTGCCACGATAGCTGGAGGAGATTGATGACGTGAAACTCCCGATTTCAATTCTGATTGTTTTTCTGCTGGCCGGCGTGACCGCATCGGCGAAAGATGACATCACTAAAGAATTGATCACCTCGAACGGCAAGACGCGAGCGTACTACTTGTACGTCCCGTCAACGGTCAAACCCGAATCGCCCGTTCCGCTGATTGTGATGTTGCATGGATCGGGCCGGGTCGGTATGTCGCTGGTCGAAAAGTGGAAGGACCTGGCTAAGAAAGAAAACTTCATCATCGCCGGCCCCGATTCAAGCAACTCACAAGGCTGGGGAATGCCGCAGGACGGACCGGACTTTCTGCGTGACCTGGTCGAAGAACTCAAAAGGAAATATCCGATCAATCCCCGCCGAGTTTATTTGTTCGGTCATTCTGCTGGCGCGATCTTCGCGCTGGAAACATCCCTGATGGAATCAGAATACTTTGCAGCCACGGCCATTCATGCGGGTGCGTTGGCGCCGGATGATCGCGAATTGATCCAGATGGCCAAGCGGAAGATTCCCATGTTCATTCAAGTGGGTGACAGCGATCAGAGTTTTCCTTTGAAAGCGGTAAGGGCCACCCGCGATCTTTTGAATCAGAATGGATTCGCGGTTGAGTTGACTGAAATTCCCAAACACGATCATTGGTATTATGACCTGGCGCCAAAAATTAATCTGGCGGCTTGGGAGTTTTTGAAGAAGTACGAACTCAATCAGGATCCGGTCTATCGGAAGTTCAACTTTAATTAACCGGATGACGAACAAAAATGGCGGAGGCAAAAACAAAACCAACCAAACAGAGCGTGGCGGACTTTATTAAGAGTCTTCCGGATGCACAGACACGGGCTGATTGCGTCGTGATCGCGAAACTGATGGAGGACGCGGCGAAGAGCAAGGGCGTCATGTGGGGTACCAGCATCGCCGGCTTTGGCGCCAGGAAGATTCAGTATGCCGGCGGCAAGGAAGCAGATTGGCCATTGATTGGATTTTCGCCGCGCAAGCAGAACCTGACTTTATACATCGGACTAGGCGATAGTGCAGATTCGAATTTGTTGCCGAAACTGGGTAAGCACCGCCTGGGCAAGGGTTGCCTCTATATCAAACGCTTGTCTGACATCGATCTCCCGACGCTCGAGAAACTGATCAACGCCTCGGCAAAGCGAAAGAAGCGTTGATGAAAATGTTTCGGTCCTGGTTCACTCTGCGTAGACCTCGGTTTGACCTCTGCGGTTTCAGTTCGCAGTGGTGGCAATTAACCGCAGAGGCAATACCGAGGGTTCCACAGAGGGCGCAGAGAAAAATCGAACTTGGGACTTGTTTCACGATTGTCCGCATCTTTACCTTTTCCCGCTGAATCTGTGAGACAGTAGCTAAAAGCCATTGAGGAGAACTTATGAAAAAGATTTTTTCGATCTGCGCGATGGTCGCATTGACTGGAGTCATCGCATTTTCCGCAATCGCTCAAACTCCGCGGCCCACACCGACGCCTGTGCCGAGACCCGCGGCGACGCCGGCGCCTGGACCGAGACCCACGCCTACTCCGGCTGTGGCGAATATTCCTGTGCCGCAAAGCAGGATTGCCTTAATTGATACGACGGCGTTTGGTGACGAGAAAAACGGAATCTATCGCTATGTGGACGCCGCCAAAGCCATACAGAATGAATTCAAAACGCGTACGGATGAAATCCAAAGCCTTGAAAATCGCCTCAACGCGCTTGGTAACGAAATTGAGGCGTTGATGAAGGTCACGCCCGTAAATCAGACAGCCGTGCAGGCAAAACAGCAGCAAGGCCAAAGTCTGCAGGCCGAATACAATACCAAGAAGGCTAAATTAGACGAGGACGTCGGCAAGAGATACGAACAGGTGGTGTCTCCGATTTCCGCACAAATTGGCGCAGCAATGGATCAGTTCGCGGCGCAACGTGGCGTAACTATGACGCTGGACTCAAGCAAACTATTACCCGTGATTCTAACTGCGGTCCCGGCAGTCGATTTAACGCAGGCTTTTATCAATGACTTCAACAGCAAGAATCCCAGGACTGCTGGTCCCACGCCGCGGCCGTAGTGGATATGAACAAACGCGAAGAAAAGATTCTCGTCTTTGTTCGTGTGATTTAGTGGTTAAGTTTTCGTAGTTGATCGCAACCCCAGAACATGCGGCTGGATGGGAATACAAACTAACCGACCACGAACCCACACAAAACAAGCACGAAATATTGGTTCGCGAAATAGCGTGGCTCGCGCGTCGGGGTCGGGATTCACGGTCCGAAACGATTACGATACTCAGCTGAATTAATGAACGCTTTCACCATCTCGGCCGCGCGGTAATCTCCACCGAATTGATTCAGCTTCGCCAGCCAAAAATCAAATCCGTCGAAATTTGTGTTGGGAGCATCGTCCGGGCTGCGACGCAGGTAGCCGAAGTACTGCATCAACACAAATGCCCGGTTGAACTCACCGTTTGTGAAAGTCACATTCTCAGCAACCTTTCTCAGCACAGTCGCGCGCGACTCCTGCTGAGTCACGAGTCCGTTAACGAGCGCATCGCGCTCTGTCGTTGTTAACACGCCGCCGGCTTGGGTGTTCAGTTTGTCGACATATTGAGCCGCTGACAGCGTCAGCGGATAATTCGCCAGGAACTCGTCTCTGGTCACAAACGAATTGATGAAGTCGACAGTGTTTGCTTCGAGCAATTGCTCCCATCCGGGGTTCCCAACGATTACGCCGCGCCCGATTGTTTGAGTATCTCGCACGAACTCGCGATATCGTGGGAGTGCACGCGGTCGTTGCGCGGTCGCGGGGAGCGAGGCTCTGTATAATCGATAAACCAGAAAGCCGGTGCGTTGAAATTCGATCGAAAGAAAGAACGCTGCGGATGTGTCGATGCGTTTCACTTCCCGACACTGGGGATCGATGCCGCACGATTCGATATTATTGAACCAGAAGCCGAGGCCCGAAGGATCAGAGACGCGGTTAAGAAAGTCGTGATAATGCTGGTCAACATAAAAACCCGAATAGTCTAACGCGTTGGCCGGATTCCCCGGGAATGATGAAGCGCCGTCGTGAATGACGAGATTTGCCGAATTGCGCGGGCCGATGCCGGCGTTGCCGGTCGCATTTAGCAGGCCGAGGAAAACCGTCTCGTTCGATTCAACAAAGCTGTCCTGATTGATCAGCACGTCGAAGGTCTTCTGTGTTTCGCCCGGCGCGAAACGCAGGGTGCCAACCGAGGTCGTGTAATCGCTGCGTTCAGAAGCCGTCCCGTCCGACGTAAAATAATCAATCGTCGCCGCAGTTGAGACATCGCCGATCCGGGTGACCGTGATCTTTGCCGCCCCGGCACCTTCGAAACTATCGAACTGTGGCGCGGCGAAATTAATGACGCTGAAAGTCTGTGAGCCACATGGTGTCGCTGCCGAGGTTAGACCGCGCGGATTCGGATCAGCGAAAGAAAAGTCAGCGAGGTTGTTATTGGTGTCCGTGCAACCGCCGCCAATTCTCAGTAGAGACTTTGTTGCCGAAGGCGCGATTGTCGGCGTGCCTTCAGAGCAAGTGGCCGTGCCGTAGCCAACCAAATCAACGACGGCGCCCGTTAGATCGGGAGATGCCGGACAGCCCGCCGGCAGTGTCTGATCTTTTCCCAACAAAGTGATCTGTCCGCCGGTGCTGCCGAGGTTGACGAAAGGGATCGGAAAATCGCCGTTCACGGGTTGTCCGTTTGTGCCGGTGCCGGTGAACTGAAAAAGCAGATGTGCGCCCGGCGCTATGGGAATGCTGCTGGTGGAAACAAACCGGACACCGACGACAGACGCTGACGACCCTTCGATACTCATAATGTTCAGCGTCCAGCCGTTTATGTCTACCGACGAATTGCCGCGGTTGAAAAGCTCGATAAAATCGTTCTGGTAGATCGCGCCGGGCTCGCCGCCGCGCGTGTAGATTTGGCTGATGCGAATGTTTGAGTCAGCGGTCGCCTGGCCCAATGCTGAAGGCCCGGCTGTGGTGATGAACAGACCAGTGATAATGGCGATTACTACTGGAGCGAGTTTGCGACAGGTGAAGCGAAAGACTTCGCATGGTAAAGAGGAATTTCTCATTTTCTGGTAGTGAGTTACGGTTAATGCTGCGTAAAGTACGTGACTTGTTTGTAGCTTACAACAAGTGTGCCATAGAGGACGCACTTAGACGTAGCCAGTGGGGTTTGGGTTGGCCCGGCCTTTGTCTTTGCCATGGGAACCGCCGAAAACACTTAAAACATAGAGCAGCGATTTAGCCGTGGCCCATAACCTTTTTCAAAGTTTGCAGTTTATATAGATTAGAGAACCAATGGCGCGCAGCGAACCGGCACAGAAAGTTCGCCCTACTGGGGCGGATGAGCGGCTTTTGATTGAAGCGGCTCAACGCGATCGCGCGCGGTTTGCTGACATTTACGAAGAGTATTTCGCACTGGTTTACGCATATGTCGTGCGGCGAGTGCGCGATCGATCGACCGCAGAGGACTTAACGAGTGACGTCTTTCATAAAGCCCTGGCGAATCTTCCGAGGTTCAAATGGACGGGCGCGCCGTTCGCATCGTGGTTGTTTCGGATCGCGTCGAACTTGATCGCTGATCGGGCCAAGCGCAAAGCGAAAACCTCCGCGACATCGGAAGAAATCGAATTAATACCCCAGGATTCGCGCAAGGACAGCCAGTCGGGTTTGGAAGACGTGGAAAGACAGGCGCAATTATTTCGATTGGTTAACCGGCTGCCGGAGGATCAGAGGCGCGTAGTCGCTTTGCGTTTCGCCGAAGATAAATCGATCAAGGAGATTTCGAACGAACTCGGGCGAAGCGAGGGCGCGGTGAAGCAGTTACAGTTTCGAGCGCTACAAAACTTGCGAGCGAAGCTCGCGGGCGAGCAGTGAGTGATGAGTGATGAATGAAGTTGAATTAACAGAGCAACTCGATCAGGCGATTGAAGCGATGCTGAGCAATTCGCCGGCTTCGCCTTCACCGGTGGATCAGCAGGTCGCGGAATTGCTGAGCGTGGCCGCGGAGCTCCGCGATCTGCCTGCCGCCGGGTTTAAGAGTCGGTTGCAGAGTGAACTTGAAAAGGAGATAAGCATGAGCGCAACTGCAGAATCAATTGGAAGTGACAACCAGTCAGAACGATCGAAAACTCGAGCAGGCGTCAGCGCAGTCACACCCTATGTCGTCGTTTCAGACGTTCATCAGGAAATCGACTTTATCAAGAAAGTATTTGGCGCCGAGGGCAAAGTGTATGGACTCGGATCGCAAGGCGGCTTTCATTCTGAGTTTCGAATCGGAGACTCGCTGCTGATGATCGGCGGCGGCGGCAAGGGTTCGAAGTGGCAGGGAACGCCGGTCCCGGGAGCGCTGCATGTGTACGTAGAGGATGTCGATGGGACTTACCAGCGAGCGGTGCAGGCGGGCGCGACAAGTCTTTACTCGCCTGTGGACCAGCCGTACGGAGATCGCGATGCAGCCGTGGCGGACGCTCAAGGCAATCATTGGTATCTGGCAACTCATCCCGGCGGCGGCGCGCCTGAGGGCGCGCCGAATCTGATGCCGCACCTGCATCCCAAAGGGGCTCCACAAATGATTGATTTTCTGAAGCAGGCGTTCGCGGCCGAGGAAGGATTGGTCCACCGATCCCCCGACGGGGTGGTGCACTACGCCAGGGTGAAGGTCGGCGATTCAGTAATCGAGATGGGCGAGGCGCACGATCAATGGCAACCGATGCCCATGCATTTCATGGTCTATGTCGATGATACGGACGAATGGTACGCGCGCGCGATGAAAGCGGAAGGCGCAATCTCTATGGGAGCGCCGGCGAACGCACCGTACGGCGGCCGCTCAGGCACGATTCAGGATCCATTTGGGAATACGTGGTACCTGAGTTCACAAACCAAAAAGAAATAAGACGGCACAGCGTCCAGGAGGACATCGATGGCGGCATCAAAACTTTTCCGGGTGGCTTTACAGGTTGCGGATTTGGATCAAGCATCAGCGTTTTATGCAAAGCTGCTTGACGATCCCGGCATTCCGATCCCGCGCGGCTCGCGGCATTATTTCAATTGCGGGCCGGTAATACTGGCGCTGGTGGACGTCGCCAAAGGCGCAGGAGAGAAACCGCAGCCAACGCCGGACTACATTTATTTTGCGGTGAATAACCTCCAGGAAGTTTTTGCCAGAGCGAAGGCCCTTGATTGTCTGGCGAACGATCGGTATCACGATCAAAACGCCGGCGAGATCCTGAAGCGGCCGTGGGGTGAAGTCTCCTTCTACTGTGAAGATCCGTGGGGGAATGGTCTATGCTTCGTTGATGAGACGACGCTGTTTACCGGGAAGTAGGCATCAGAAGCCCGCGCGTGAGCGAGGGCCTGGATGGAGAGTTGCCCTCCCTAACCGCCCCACGCCAGCCAGGCTGCCCGGCTGGGGACCCCGGAGTCGGGCTTCTGCACATATAGCACCGGCTCGTAAGGTCATCGAGCCGCGAAACATAATCGTAAGTCAAAAGGAGAATTGTTCATGCCAGTCAAACCAATTCCAGAAGGTTATCACTCAGTCACACCTTACCTGATTGTCCGCGGAGCATCCGATGCTATCGAGTTTTATCAGAAGGCCTTCGGCGCGGTCGAGCTGTTCCGCTTCCCATCGCCCGACGAAAAGATCGGTCACGCCGAAATAAAAATTGGCGATTCGCCGATCATGATCGCTGACGAATACCCCGACATGGGTTACAAAGGGCCGCAGTCGATTGGCGGCTCGCCCGTCAGTCTGATGATCTATGTAGAAGACGTCGATTCAGTATTCAATCAAGCGGTCGCGGATGGTGCGACTGTGAAGGAAGCTTTGCAGGACAAGTTTTACGGCGATCGAATCGGCACGGTGATCGATCCGTTCGGACATGTCTGGCATCTGGCGACGCACAAAGAAGACGTCTCGGTGGAAGAGATGCAGGAACGCATGAAGGCCCATATGTCGAGCGCTTCCGCCGCTGAGTGACGACGTTGCGTCCGCGGGTCTCGCCGTGTAGAGTCTCTCGCGCAAGGCATAACTTTCATGAGAACAAAAATCATCGGCGCCGGCGTATTGGTCGCGGCGCTCTGTATATGCTGGGCGTGCGGCAACAAAGGCGCGATCGCGGTTTCCAATCAACAATCAAACGCGACGCAGAACGCGTCGGGAGATCTGCATTTCAAAGCTCCCGATGGATGGACCACCGAAAAGACTTCCTCCTCGATGCGCGTAGCACAATACAAACTGCCAAAGGTAGAAGGGGACAAAGAAGACGCGTCTCTGGTGCTCTACTACTTCGGCGCGACCCAGGGTGGCACTTCACAAGCAAATATCGATCGATGGATTTCCCAGATGCAGCAACCTGACCGCAGTTCGTCGAAAGATAAGGCTAAAACCGACACCATGACTGTCAATGGATTGAAAGTAGCCACGGTTGATGTGACGGGGACCTATACGGCTGAGATGGCGCCCGGCAGCAAGACTTTTCATGACGACGAAAACTATCGTTTGCGCGCGGCGGTGGTTGAAACACCAAAAGGGAATTACTTTGTGAAACTTGCGGGGCCGGCCAAGACAATTGCCCGTTGGGATCAGTCTTACACCGATTATTTGAAGTCGTTCGAGTTTAAATAAGTACAGGGCTTCGTTAGGCGCCGACGTTTGGCAGTAACTCAATAGCACTTTTGAATCAGCTGCGTGTGGGATCATCGGGTTGATTAGTCTCATTCACACCTCGCTTCAGTCAGCGAGGTGGTTGGCCAGCTTAGCGATCTTGTCAACCGTTTCAACGGTTTTCGGATAAGCCGTTAAAAACGGCTGCATGATTCGCCTCTCGCACGTTTGTCACCGCGCTGAAGCGAGGTGTGAATAAAAGATTTGTTTCTTTAATTTTGAGCGTCGGGCGCTCAGAGCCGAATCCAACCTGTCACCATGACTCCTTCCCCCCAAGCATCGTCAATCCGCGAGCAAGTCCCCGAAGCAGAATGGCAAGCCCGAGTCGATCTCGCCGCGGCGTATCGTCTGGTTGCCCTTTATGGTTGGGACGATCTCATCTTCACTCACATCTCAGCGCGCGTACCCGGCGCAGATCATCATTTCCTGCTGAATCCATACGGCGTGATGTTCGAAGAGGTTACTGCTTCGAGTCTCGTCAAGATCGATCTCCACGGCAATAAGGTCATGGAATCGCCTTACTTCGTCAATCCGGCCGGCTTCACGATTCACAGCGCCGTGCACGAAGCGCGCGCAGATGCGCTGTGCGTGATGCATCTGCACACGCGTCATGGCATCGCGGTGTCCGCGCAGGAGAAAGGATTGCTGCCGCTTTCGCAACAGGCGATGTTTGCGCTCTCCTCGCTGGCGTATCATGACTATGAAGGTTTGGCCCTTGATGATGAAGAGAAGCCGCGTTTGATCTCCGATCTTGGCGACCGGAAATTCATGATCCTGCGCAACCACGGATTGCTGACGATCGGAAGAACTGCTGCCGAAACATTCCTCGGCATGTTCCTGTTGGAGCGCGCCTGCGAGATTCAGATTCTGGCGCAGTCAGGCGGCGGCGAGTTGTCGATGATCCCTGAACCGATAATTGATCGGGTCGCTTCACAGTTGAGCGCGGTTACCGTCGGGCAGGGTGCGGCGCTCACGTGGCCGGGGTTGCTGCGCAAATTGGATCGAGTTGATTCTTCGTATCGCGATTAGGTCACATTTCACAAAGGACGTTTGATATGAGCTCAAATGGCTTCACCGTTGAATCTCACTTCGTGGGAAAAGAAGCAACGCGAAAGATTTATGAGCGCCTGTTGAAGACAAGTCGCAAGTTCGGATTGGTGGTCGAGGATCCAAAAAAGACTTCGATCCATTTAAATAATAAGACGGCGTTCGCTGGCGTCGCCACGCGCAAGAGCGCAATCATCCTCACGATCAAAAGTGATCGCAAGCTATTCAGCCCACGCATTCACAAATCTGAGCAGACTTCAGCAAGCCGATTTCATCATGAAGTCAGGTTAAGTTCACCGGCGGATGTCGATGCTGAATTGACGCGTTGGTTGAAGGCTGCTTATGAATTGAGCTCGTAGCGGCAGCGCGATAATAAGCCACAGATCTACACAGATGGGAGAGTCAATTTACTCTTATCTGTGCTAATCCGTGCTTATCTGTGGCCTTTGAGTTAGGCGACTTCGCGAGTTTGATTGCTCAACAGATAGATGGCTTCCATCACGGCGGTGTGAACTTCGGCAGGCAATTGATCGCGCGACGCCATGCTGCGCAAGCCCGGCAGCACTTGCTGTTGATTGCTGAGGCCGATCAGCTTCGCTGCGGTCAAGCGAACTTCGATGTTGCTGTGCTTCACGATTGCGTTCATCAGCGGTTGCACCTCGCCGGCTTTGGCCATCAGGAACAAAATCGAAAAAGCATCATAGGTGCGATCGCGGCCTTCGCCTCCGAGGCTGTTGATGGCATTTGCGGCCAGACCCGATCCCGCGATCGCAGATCCGATCTTGCGGCGTCGTTCGGGCGATGCTTCACGCAACGCGCGGGTAAACGAAGCGGCTAAATCCGGTTGCAGGCTATGCAGCGCGCGGGCCGCGGCGTTTCGAACTTCGATACTTGGATCGTCGAACGATTTGGTAATCAACGCAAACGAGGCATCGTCGCCCGCATCAGCCAAATCAACCAGCGCCGCTGCGCGTTCAGATGAATCGGCGCTTTGCAGTCGCTGGGCAATCTCAGCGGGAATCGCAACCTCGGGCTCGTGAGCGACGCTGTGCGCCGCGATGTTTGGCTGAGCAACCGATTCCAAACCCATGAGATCCGCCGTGGTGTCTGAGTTGATGATGTTCGTATCGATTTGGTGACTAACCGGCTTGGTGTGTTGCAGATCGATCGTCAGCCA
>DASWQK010000700.1:0-5509 GCA_036403735.1 Pyrinomonadaceae bacterium | reverse complement strand
AGACTCACCCTGAAAACAAATGAAACCCACCATCTTTTTGGGATCGTCTAAGGAAGCGCAGGACCAAGCAAAGATTATTCAAAGCCTTCTGTTTGATAATGGTGCTGATGTTGTGGCTTGGTGGGAGGGCAGTTCGTTTCCTGCCGGCACTACCTTTGTCGAGTCCCTTTTCGCGCTGGCCAAGAAAACAAACGCTTCATTGCTTCTCGCTTCTGAAGACGACCAAGTCAACAAGCGCGGTAAGATGAAGTTCTTGCCCCGAGACAACGTGATGTTTGAGCATGGTCTCTTTGCCGCGGCACACGGTCGGACGCGGTCGGCGATCGCGACGTTAGGTAATCCCGAGCTTCCAACCGATTTGCTCGGCGTTGCGATTGTGCGCCTAGAGGAAGCAGACTCTCTCGGTGCGTTTAAGGAACGTAATCGCGAGTCAATACGTCAATGGACTGAGCAATTGAAGCATCCCTCGTCGCAAGTTCATGGTAGTACTCTTGCCGAGGCACCCGAGCGAGAGCATCTACTTTTGTTCATGCAAGAAATGGACGGCATTTGGGCTGATCTCGATGCTGGTTGGAATCGAATCCATCGACAGGATCATATTGCCGAACGCAACTTTGCGATCGCTCTTGATGAATTCTTTCAGGTCTATCATCGTGTCTTCAGCGAATTGATCAGTAACCCAGAAGCAGCTGGTTCGGTTGAGCAACTAATATCCAACGCGGTCAGTGAGGCCAAAGAGTGTTGTGTTAAAGCATGGGAACACGTCGCAGAAGGAAAATTGCGGTTGGCAGATGAACTCGCCAACGATCATGAGCTTAAGGCACAACTTCGGGGATACAAGGATCTATATGAAAAGGCAGCGTTGCACCTACGACAGGGTAAACGAGGGAAGAAGGAGAACCGCTATGAAGAGCTCGTGAAAGCGGTTGCGGTAGCTGAGGAATATATGGCTAAGGCGAACGTGCCTACAAGATAACAAAATGATTCGGCATTCGAACATTCATCATGAAGCGTTGGAAAGCGACGTTGCTCTCGGTAACAGCAGACCTAGGGTCGTCGTTGAAGAAGGTGATCTCGGCCTTGGTTTGTTTGCGAATTGCGATATAGCTGAAGGTGAAGAGATTCTTACTTTTCAAGGGCCGTTGATTGACTTTGAGGCTGCAGTCGCAAAGGGCGATAAGGAATGTTGGCCATTACAAGTTTCACCGGACGAATATATAGACCTTGAAAAGCCTGGCTGCTTCGCTAATCACTCATGTGATCCCAATGCAGGTATAAAGATTCTCAGCCTCGTAGCTTTGACTGATATTCGTAGCGGTGTCGAGATCAGATACGATTATTCAACAACCATGGACGAGGATCACTTTGAGATGCCTTGCCGATGCAAATCGGCGGCCTGTCGGACGATTGTGACCGACTTCAAATACATCGAAGCCGAAGACCGGCGCCGCTACCTCCAACTCGAACTGGTTCAACCTTTCATAGCGGTTCAGTATGACGCAAGTAGCGGCCAACGTATCGACGTTTCGTCGAACGATCCTACTCGACGATCGCGACAAAGACACCGGGTTCTCCTTGCAGCAGGCTAAGTGCTAATTCCTGTCATCGTATTGCGCGGTCATTAGGCCGCCAACCGTACTTATAATCGCTCGCCCTTAAAATTCATCAAGAGCTTTTCAGCGGGAGGACGCAATGCCGATCAGTCAAACAATTTTACCGGAGTTCGAACACGAAATGGCGAACACGCGAAAGACGCTTGAGCGGGTTCCTGACGATAAGTTCGGGTGGAAGCCGCATGAAAAATCGTCATCGCTGGGCGGCCTGGCCACACACCTCGCAAACATTCCCAGTTGGACAAAAAATACGTTTGAGCAGGATGAACTCGATGTGGCGCCGCCGGGACAGCCGCCATATCGTCTGGAAGAAAAGAAATCCACGGCAGAGCTGCTCGCCGCGTTCGACGAAAATGTTGCGTCGGCCCGCGCGGCGCTTGAAGCCGCGACCGACGAAAACTGGCAAGGGAAGTGGTCTCTGTTGATGGGCGGCAAGACAATCTTCACGCTGCCGCGCACGGCAGTGATGCGCGGCTTTGTGATGAACCATCTGATTCATCATCGCGCGCAACTGGGAGTCTATCTGCGTCTGCTGGACGTGCCGGTGCCGTCGATCTATGGACCGTCGGCGGATGAAGGTGGGTTCTAGTGTCGCAAGTTGTTAACTTGCAGCCTTGCACCAAAAAGTGTTCGGGCGCTGGAATGCAATCGAATTCTTTCGGGCGAGTTCCGTCTCATTCACAGTCTGGCTTTAGCCAGCTGACATGCGCCAAACCCAGATCTGGAAACCGTTTAAACGGTTTCCTTTCTCGTGACAACTCCGACCACCCGCTGAAGCCGGGTGTGAATGAGAACATCAACCTTCTTTTTTGTGCAAAGCGTCAGCTTGCGATGACTGAACTTTGCACAACTTGATCGCATCTGCGACTCTCATCGCTTCAACCGTCGCCTTCACATCATGCACCCGCACGATGTTTGCACCGTTCAAGACTGAAACCGTGACGGCTGCGATTGTGCCGTACAGACGTTTATCGGCCGGTGCGCCATCCAGCAACTTTCCCAGAAAAGATTTTCGCGAAGGGCCGATCATTAACGGCAGGTCAACGAACTCTGAAACGATTTCACCAAGCCGGGCAATTACTTCTACGTTCTGTGCCCCGCCCATGCCAAACCCCAGGCCCGGATCTATTGCGATCGATTCACGACTGACACCCCGGGCTTCGGCAATCGACACGCTCTGGCGCAGGCCGTCGATCACTTCTCCAACAATATCCTCGACGCGTGGCAACTGCTGCATATCTTTCGGTGTGCCGCGGGAATGCATCAGCACTAAACCCGCTCCAACTTTAGCCGCTTCGTCGGCAATCGCCGGTTCGAAGCGCAGACCTGAAATATCGTTTATGATTTCGGCTCCCGCCTGAAGGGCCGCGCGGGCGACTGAAGCTTTGGTAGTGTCGATCGAGATAGGAATGGATAAAGCAAGCCGCTCGATGATCGGAATCACCCGCCGTAGTTCTTCGTCTTCGGAAACAAATTCAGAGCCCGGCCGCGTTGATTCGCCGCCAATGTCGATGATGTCGGCGCCCTCGCTAATCATTTGCTCAGCGTGAGAGATTGCTTTATCGAACGAAAAGAACTGACCGCCATCGCTAAAGCTATCAGGCGTGACGTTGAGCACGCCCATGACGAGCGTCCGCTCTCCATAGGCGAGAGACCGATTGCGGATCTGCCATTGACGAGTGGTGTGATGTGGCAAGGACGTCACTTCATCACCGGCAACGTCAGGTGCGACGGGTAGCGCGCCGACTCATAAATTTTCTGCGTGGCTGACTGATAGTCCTGCGGCTGCGCGAGAAAAATATTCGCCACAAACTTCTGTGGATTGCGATCGTAGAGCGGATACCAGGTGCTTTGCACCTGCACCATCACGCGATGACCCTTCTTGAAGGTGTGATTATTCGCGCGCAGATCGATCGTGTACTCGTCAATATGATTTGCAGTTATTGGCGCAGGCTTGTCAAAGTTCTGCCGGTAACGCCCGCGAAAGATTTCATCGACGATCATCAACTGATATCCGGACATTGCCGGCTCTTCGGGATTGCTGTCCGGGTAGGCATCGATCAGTTTGACGATCCAATCACTGTCCGTGCCTGAGGTGGAGGCGAAAAGATGAGCGATGACATCGCCATCCATTACCAGGTCGTTGTCGAGCACCGGCGTCTGCCAGGTCAACACATCGGTCCGGCCCGCGAGGAATCTTTGGTCCTGGACCAGCCAGGTGTTCCACGTCGATCCGCGCCCGTAGGTCGGTTGGATCGGTCGTTTGCGGTAAGGGACCGGATTGGCTGGATCAGAAACATAAGAGTCAGATTCCTGCGGGTTGTTGGTTGCGGGTTTTTCAAATGAAAGCGTCTTTCCATTATGCAGATAGAGATCGCGGGCCAATGCTTCTTTCGGCGGCCAGCGATCTGATCGTGTCCACTGATTCGTGCCGCTACGGAAGGTCAGCGCCTCTGACTGATCCAGCTTGCCTTTGTCTTTTAGATAGTAGGCAAACCATGGCGCCTGAACCTGCGCGCGATAGTAGACGCCGGTTGAGTTGCCAAAGTTTACCTGGCCCAGGTTGCGCCCTGGGCCATTCCATCCACCATGATTCCATGGCCCAAGCACGATGAAGTTGTGATTGCTCTTGTCGAATTGTTCCAGCGCCGCGTAGGTCGCCAGCGCGCCATAATAATCTTCCTGATCCCAAAAGCCGCCCACCACCAGTGTCGCGACGTGCGTGGGTTTTAGATAGTTTCCCGAGCCGCGCGCTTTCCAGTAATCATCGTAAGCCGGATGCGCCACGAACGCGTTCCAGGTGGGAAACTTGCCGCCGTTTAGTTCGGTGATTTTTCCGAGCGCTCCCTTTTCCAGATACCAATCGTACGCATCCTTGTCGAAAGAAACATCGGTGTCTTCTTTCGAAGTCTCCATCTCTTTCACGTATTCGTAGCCATAACTTTGACGAAACGCGCCGTTGTGAAAGAAGTCGTCGCCCAGCCAGGTATCGGTCATCGGAGCTTGCGGCGATGAGGCTTTCAAGGCGGGATGGGCGTCGATTGTCGCCACAGCTGACAGCCACCCGTCATACGAAACGCCCAGAATTCCAACGCGGCCGTTGTTCTTTGGAACATTCTTTACCAACCAATCGATTGTGTCGTAGGTGTCGGTGCTCTCGTCGATGCCTTTTGGATTTTTCTTGTCATGCATCGGCCGGTTCATCAGAAAAGTGCCTTCCGAGCCGTAGCGGCCGCGAATATCCTGATACACGAAGATGTATCCATCGTTTACCAGGTCGCGGTAACGTCGATTGACTCCATCAGAATTTGACTGGCCCACACCGTAGGGCGTTCGGTCTATCAAGATCGGCAGGGCCTCGGTCTGACCTTTGGGAGTGAAAATCACTGTGTGTAATCGAACTCCGTCGCGCGTCCGAATCATCTCTTCGCGCCGTTCGAATTCGACGTTAGGTTCGACCGCCGGCTGGTCACTGGTTTTCCTGGCCGGAGTCGTTTGGCCATTCTGACGCCACAGGACACTCGTAACTTTCCCTTGCGCATCGCGCACAAAGGTGGCTTCTGCGTCGATCAGCTTAAGAAAGAATTTGGTTTCGCTCTCCGGGAAGATTTCAATCTGTCCCTGGTTGGTAGCCTGAAGAAAAAACTTGTCACCTTCGCGAAAGAACGAAAGCACCAGGTCGGGATTGTCGGCGAAAGAGTACTGCCCTACAAATTCGTCGAAGGTTTTCGGATCGATCTTGATTTCTGTCGGTTTCGAAACTTGAGCCTGATTGTCGATTGCCGACGCACCATGGGGTCCGAAGCAGACAATCAGGGCGATGAAACTTCCGGCGAGCAATAACAGGAAAGAATTACGTTTCATTGACTATCTCCCAATTCAATTTGCAATAAGCG
>DASWQK010000699.1:0-3748 GCA_036403735.1 Pyrinomonadaceae bacterium | reverse complement strand
CAGCACCGAAAACAGACCGCCCGTAACCCTCGGGAGAATCGCCAAAACAGTTGGCGGCGAGTTGAGTGGAGACGAGCAAGCCGCCCTATTTGATGTAACCCACGATTCGCGTCAGGCGAAGAGTGGAAGTTTGTTTGTCGCAGTGCGCGGCGAGTTATTCGATGCTCATAAATTTATTCCGCAGGTCATGGAACAAGGTGCGGTCGGCATTCTTTCAGAACTTGAACCGACAACGGAATGGCGCTCGTTCACAGAATCGCAGTCAGGAAGGGGGCTCGCCCCCGCTTCCTGGATCCAGGTCAAGGACGTCCGCCGCGCAATGGCGCTGGCCGCGGCCGAAGTCCATCATCATCCTGCGCGCGAATTGAAACTCGCCGGCATCACCGGAACAAATGGAAAGACCACCTGCGCGTATTTGATCGCCTCGATTCCCGAAGCCGCCGGCGAGCCGGTTGCGATGACAGGCACCGTTGAATACCGGCTTGGCAAAGAACGAAAGAAAGCGGACCGCACGACGCCGGAAGCAACAGATATGCAGCGCTTACTGCGGCAAAGCGTTGAGATTGGTTGTAAGACGGGGGTGATGGAATGCTCTTCACAGGCGATGGATTTTCACCGTTGTGATGGGCTTGATTATGCGGTTGCGGCCTTTACCAATCTCACGCGTGACCATCTCGACTATCACAAGACAATGGAGAATTACTGGTACGCGAAGCAGCGTCTGTTCGATGGGCGACTTGGATCGCGGCCGAAAACTTCAGTCATCAATGTCGATGATGCGCACGGGATTGAACTGGCCGACAGGCTTGAAAAAGAAGGGCTGCGTGTCGTTCGTTATGCGGTTAAGTCGGAAGCCGATATCAGCGCTCGTGATCCTGAATTCTCGCTAAATGGAATGCGATTCCGTTTGCGCACGCCCGGGCACGAAATTGATTTTCATTCGCCACTGGTTGGACCACCGCATATCTACAACACTCTGGCGGCAGTGGGAAGTGGGCTGGCGCTTGGATATTCGCTCGAGGTGATCACGAAAGCGCTGGAGAAATGCACGGGGGCGCCGGGAAGATTCGAGCGCGTTCCTCACGACGGCGATTTCGCCGTGGTCGTTGACTATGCGCACAGCGACGATGCCTTGCTGAATGTGCTGCGGACGGCGCGTGAGGTGACCAAAGGCCGAATCATCACGGTGTTTGGTTGTGGCGGAGATCGCGACGGATCGAAACGGGCGCCAATGGGCGAGGCGGCGGGATCGTTAAGCGATGTCGTGATTCTAACTTCGGACAATCCCCGCACTGAGGATCCAAACAAGATTCTCGCCGATGCTGAAGCCGGCATACAGAAAACCGGGAAGCCTTACGAGAAGATCGCCGATCGCCGCGAGGCAATTCATCACGCCATCGAACAGGCTCGCGCTGATGATCTGGTTCTGATTGCCGGCAAGGGCCACGAGGATTACCAGATCATCGGTCGCGAAGTTTTTCATTTCGACGACAAAGAAGTCGCGCGCGAAGCGCTGCTGAATCGATCGCATTAACGAGCGAGTGATTTGGAGTGCGGTGGCAGAGCGAAGCGGCGACACCAGTTGGATCTATTTGGGACACCACGCATCCAAAGCGCCGTCGCCGCCGCGCTCTGCCGGCGCACTCCAAATTGCTTGCTGCGGATCGAGATCGGATAAATGACAACGGCGCCACCAAACACTTCACCTGAAGGCCTCGTCCGCGGCATACGCAAATGGGACCTGGTTGCCTTCACGGTTAACGCCGTTATCGGCGCCGGTATTTTCGGTCTACCGGCGAAGGCTTTTTCGTTGATTGGCTCGTACAGCTTAATTGCCTTCTTTGCCTGTGCGTTCGTCGTCCTGCTAATCATTCTTTGCTTCGCTGAAGTCAGCAGCCGCTTTGATGAAACAGGTGGTCCATACACGTACGCGCGCGCGGCCTTTGGCCCCACCATCGCTTTCGAAGTCGGCTGGCTGAGTTGGTTGGCCCGGATCACCGCGTTTGCGGCGAACTGCAACTTGATGGTGAGCTATCTTGGGTTTTTTTGGCCCGCCGCGAACAACTTCTGGCCGCGGGCCACCGTGATCGTTCTGGTGGTGCTGGCGCTAACCGCCATCAATGTTCTGGGAGTGCGACAGGCGGCGATTGCCGGCGACGTTTTCACGGTGGGCAAGCTCCTGCCGATGCTCATTTTCATCGCGATCGGTCTCTTCTTTCTCAACCCGCACGCATTTGCGTTGGGCGCCCGTCCGGCGACCGGCGCGTTTTCGCAATCGGTTTTGTTGCTGCTTTACGCTTTCACGGGTTTCGAGATGGCCACGATTCCGGCCGGCGAGGTTCGCAACCCAAAGAGGAACATGCCGCAGGCTTTATTAATCGCGACGGCGGTTGTCACCTTCACTTACATCCTGATTCAGGTAGTCTGCATTGGCACGCTCCCCGGTTTGGGAACGTCGACCAAGCCGCTCGCGGATGCCGGGCAGAGATTCATGGGGACGGCCGGCGCCGCGCTGATATCCGCGGGTGCGATGATTTCGATTGCCGGCAATTTGAATGTGCTGGTGCTTTCGGGCTCGCGAATTCCATTCGCCTTCGCTGAACGCGCGCAGTTGCCGTCCGTTTTTGCACGCGTGCATCAGAAGTTCTTTACTCCTTACATCTCGATCGTGATTACCGCCGCGGTGATGCTGGTGCTGACACTGAAGAGTTCATTTGTGGCGGCGCTAACTATTAGCGCAATCGCACGGCTGGTGACTTACGCGGCAACGTGCGCCGCGCTGCCGGTCTTGCGGCGCAAGCATGATGCGCCAAAAGCTCTGTTCAGATTGCCCGGCGGATCCTGGATCGCGATTGCGGCTTCGCTGTTGTCAGGGTGGCTGTTGGCGAACAGCACCCTGCGCGAAGGAATACAAGCAGCAATCGCGGCCGCAGTGGGGATCGCAATCTATTCCGCTTATCGAATCGTGAGGTATAATACTCGGCAATCGGAGAATGATTAATGAATCGACCTGACTACATTGAACAGCGAGATAATGGCTACTGGATTCTAGGTACGCGCGTCTCCCTCGATTCGGTCGTCTATAGGTTCCTTGAAGGCCTGTCGCCGGAAACCATTCAGGCCGACTGTTTTCCTACGCTTACTTTGGATCAGGTTTATGGCGCCATTTCTTATTACCTGACCAATAGAGCTGAAATTGACCGCTATCTTCGAGAGTCAGATGAAGACTACGAGGCGTTTCGACAACGCAACCGGGCCGAATATTCCGAGGCCCACCGGAGATTGGATGCCATGTTGGAAGAGACGCCCACCGCCCGCTCATGAAGCTTCGGTTTCAAGCCGACAACGATCTCGATCAGCGAATCGTAGTAGCAACAAGACGACTCGATCCTACAATCGACTTTCAAATAGCTCAGGCATTGAAGCTCCATGGTGTTCCGGATACTCTGGTGCTGAAGAGGGCTGCGGAGGCGGCGAGAATCCTGGTTTCGCACGATCGGCGTACGTTGCCTGGATTCTTCAGGGAATTCATATCCACCAACGCTTCGCCTGGCCTAATCATTCTTTCTCAGAGATTGCCTGGCAAAGCGGCAGAACTACTTCACCTGCTTTGGGCCGCAAGTGAAGCCGAGGAGTACGTAAATATTATCTATAGTCTACCGTGACTCATAAACAAGTGAGTTTCTTACGAGATGACTGACCAGTCACCACTCTTCAAGCAACATTATCCTGTGGATCAGCTTATCGA
>DASWQK010000698.1:0-4658 GCA_036403735.1 Pyrinomonadaceae bacterium | reverse complement strand
GAAGGCAATCAACGATGCGCGCGCTGCGCGTGCTGTGCGGGCAGGGATGCCCGCGCTCCCGGGCGAAGCCTTCGCCGTCGCCGCCGATGTTCGCAAACCTGACGAAGTTGCCAACGCCATCGCCGCTGCGATTGAACGCTTCGGAAAGATCGATATTGTCGTGAATGGCGCCGCCGGAAATTTTCTGGCCAAAGCTGAAGACCTGTCACCCAACGGATTCGGCACCGTGGTTGATATCGATCTGAAGGGAACATTCAATGTTTGTCGCGCGGCGTTTGCAGAACTGAAGAAGAACCGCGGACAGATTCTAAACATCAGCGCGACGCTGCATTACCTCGGCACTCCGATGCAGCTTCATGTCTCTGCCGCGAAGGCAGGCGTTGATGCATTGACCCGCAATCTCGCCGTCGAGTGGGGTCGTCACGGAATCCGCGTGAATGCGATCGCGCCTGGTCCAATCGGCGATACGGAAGGGATGAAGCGATTGGTTCCAGAACCCATCAAAGAGAAACTTAAGCAAAGGATTCCTCTGGGTCGCTTCGGAGTGATCCAGGACATTGAGAACGCCGCGGTCTTTCTTTGTTCAGATGCAGCTAACTTCATCAATGGCGAGGTGATGGTGGTTGATGGTGGGCATTGGTTGGCGGCGAGTCAGCTATTGTGATGGAGGATTTCGATCTTCCAACAGCCGTCTCTCTTCAACAATAGCTTCCAATTCGGCGATCGCTTCGAAGTCCTTCGGACGTCCCGCCGCGCGTTTGACCCTGATAAGCATTTCCACGTCCAGACACAAACAACGCTGTCTATAGAACTCTCGGATGACCGCGTGCGGCAACAGATCGTCGTAAGTGCCGCCGCCCGTGACTTCACCAAGCAAGTCGATCGAACCCAGAGTTGTAGTTAGAGTGAAATTCAATCCGTTATGAATGGTGCGCTCATCCCATTGAAACGGAAGACCGCGAGGTGCGCCGCGGACGTAAGGATCGTAAGGAGCGAGTGCCTGGACGATGCGTTGAATGTTCTCGTGAGTACGGCGATACGCGATATCAAGGTCTTCAGTTAATCGTGCAGAGCCATGTACGCGCGCGGCCACACCACCAATAATGATAAATTCGACCTGCGCTTGCGCCAACAGCGGAATCAGCTCATCGAATCTTGTTGCCATTGTTTTTGCGCAGATCCTTCTGAAGTTCGTCTGCAAACTCTTGCAGCCGCATCAAACTCTCCAGACGTTCTTCGAAACTTAGGCGTAGGTTCTCTCTAATTAATGTCCGATCGACATCCTTCTTGTAAGCCTCTATCACGGGATCCGGTTCAAGCTGTTTTGCGGTCTCGAACATATTTTCATTATAAGCCCTGTCGTTAATCACACAACATGGTCGGGGCGCAAAGGGCTCCTTTGACGTAGTTCACCGTCTCGTCACGTCGTGCTATAAGATTGATCGCAATGCTGAATCTGACCCCCGCAACCTTTGAAGAATTCGAAACCGAAGCTGGACGCGGCAACGTCGTGCCGGTCGTTCGCAGCGTGCTCGCCGATTTGCAAACACCAGTCGGCGCTTTTCTGCGAATTGCCGGAGACGCGTCGCACGCCTTCCTGCTCGAATCGATCGAAGGCGGCGAGCGGGTCGCGCGTTACTCATTCATCGGCGCAAATCCCTGGATGGTTGCACGCGCGAAGGGCGCGCAGACAATCGTCGAACGAAACGGCCAGCGCGAGGTTCTGAATCAAAAAGGGATCGATTTTCTGCGGCAATACTTCGCGGATCAGAAGCTTGCGCAGCGGCCGGGCCTGGCGCCTTTGGCAGGAGGCGCGGTCGGCTACCTCGCATACGATGCTGCTCGTTGGTTTGAACCTGTCCTTTCCGTTAATAGCCACGACTCGTATGGCGACGAAGCAGTCTGGATGTTCTTCCGAAACATCGTCGCATTCGATCGCGTGCGACTGCAGATGGAAATCACTTCGATAGTTTTCATCGATGAAGCCGGAGGAGATAAACAGAGACTGCGGGAATTGTACGAGCACGCGATTGCCGAAACTGCTGAAATTGGACGGCAACTTAATCGGGAATTGCCGCCGCCGAATGAACAACCGGCAAGCTGTGACAAGGGCGAGATCGGAGTTGAATCCAATTGGCCGCGCGAAGATTTCGAAGCCGCAGTCGACCGGGTCAAGGAATACATTGCGGCCGGTGATTGTTATCAGACCGTCATCGCTCAACAATTCGCGAAGCCGACCTGCGCTGCACCGCTGGCAATCTATCGCGCGCTGCGCGCGACCAATCCATCGCCGTACATGTACTTTCTGCGCTTGGGTGATGAAACGATCATCGGTGCCTCGCCGGAAATGTTGGTGCGCTGTTCGAATCGCAAGCTCGAATATCGACCCATCGCGGGTACGCGTAAACGTGGGCTTACGGAAGCGGACGATCTGAAGCTCGGCGAAGAGATGCGCACGGACGAGAAGGAAGTCGCCGAACACATAATGCTGGTTGACCTGGGGCGCAACGATTTGGGCCGCGTCTCGGAATATGGTTCGGTGAAAGTCGACCAGCTAATGAGCATCGAGCGGTACTCACACGTTCAGCACCTGGTTTCGAGCGTCGGCTCGAAACTACGCGACGATTTAGATCGGTTCGATGCTTTGGCCGCGTGTTTTCCTGCCGGTACAGTCACGGGCGCGCCCAAAATTCGCGCCATGCAAATCATTGAACAGCTCGAACCGGCGCCGCGCGGGGTCTATGCGGGAGCAATTCTTTACGTTGATTACGCAGAGAATCTGGACTCATGCATCGCCATTCGCACAATCGAACTGCGCGACGGCGTGGCTACGGTGCAGGCGGGCGCAGGTATCGTTGCCGATTCAATTCCGTCTGCGGAGTTTCAGGAATGTGTGAACAAAGCGCGCGCAATGTTTGGCGCGATCGAACTGGCTGAGAAAGGACTGTAAGATTGCGGCGGCCGCGGTGAAGTCCGGAGAGACGAAATGTTTATGGACACGAAGGTTCATCAAATTCGCAAGAGCCGATTTATCGGCGAAAAAATAGTTTCGCTCCTAAAGGAGCTGATTATTCTAATAAGGTCTACGCGTTCTATAAACATTGCGCCGCTCTGCGTCGCTGTCGTCGCGGTCGTACTCACCATGAGTCTTTGGGCTGTTGCGCAGAATCCTCTTCCGAATTCAGAGACTCTTAAGAAAGCGAACGCGCGGCCGGCAGAATCTGCGCAGCCGAAACCAGATCCTTTTGAGGGCGCTTCGATCGAAAAGATGACCGGTCAATGTGTCACGATCGAAACAGAGCAGGGTGCGATCGTGATAGAGATGCTGCCCGTGAAAGCGCCCGAGAGCGCGCGAAATTTCCTCAATCTGGCATCAGTAGGGGCTCTCGATACGACGACTTTTTCGCGCGTGGTTCCCGGCTTTGTAATTCAAGGTGGCAATCTTTCGACGAGTGACAAATGGAGCGCGCAACTTTCCAACCGCGCCCAGAGACATCTTCCCGATGAGCCCAGTGATTTGAAACACGTGCGGGGGATTGTGTCGATGGCGCGCGGAGAAGAGGCGAACAGCGCTACTACACATTTTTTCATTCTGGTGGGCGACGGCCCGCATCTTGATGGCAAGTTCTCGGCTTTCGGTCGAGTGCGTAGCGGCCTCGAAGTCGCTGATGCCATTAATCGTGCACCGTCTGAAAATGAAAAGCCGCAAGTGCCCGTGCGGATCACTCACACTGAGGTTTCGCCGTGCGCCAAATAAAGACCTCACGATTGATCACGGTAATGTTGTTGGCGGCAGTATGCTTGCTGTCTGCTTGTGCTGAGCGGGAAAGTTACGAAGCGTCACCTGAAGCGGCGAAACGATTTTTGAAATTGCGCGGCTATGATTTTGACGAGGTATCGTTTTTTCGCGCGGCCGCCGCCAGCGATGCGATTGCGACAAACGGTTTCATTAGCGCCGGCATTAACCCGAACGCTCGAGATGGAAATGGCGACACGGCATTAACCGCGGCCGCTGCGCGCGGCGATTTGCAGATCGTAAATCTGTTGCTGAAGGCCGGCGCGGACGCCAACGCGAAGGGACGAAGCGATTGGACCGCGCTCCTGCTGGCGCTGAAGGAAGATCGGGTTGAGGTGGCAGATCGTTTGCTTTCGCAACCGAACGTCGAGGTGAAGGCAGAAAATTCTGATGGCATGACTCCTTTGATGGTGGCGGTTTGGCATCAACGTCCGGACGCCGTGCGCACGCTGATTCAAAAAGGATCGGACATAAATCACCAGGACCACGACGGTGATGCGGCGGTACACGGCGCCGCCTGGTTCGAGAACATTACGATTCTGGGTATGTTGCTGGATGCGGGCGCGAATGCGAACGTGAAGAATAAACTGGGCGGCACAGCTTTGATGTGGGCCGCGTCGTATGGAAAAGATCGAGCAGTAAGACTGCTGCTTGAAAAAGGCGCTGACCCGCGCATCAAAGATGTTGGTGGCGTCACCGCGGGCGGATGGGCGGCCAAGAATGGACGCGGCAATACAGTGATGATTCTGCGGGAGGCAGAGAAGCGATAAAGCGGCAAAGAGCAAAGGGCAAAGTGGTAAGCGTCCAAGCCAGTCCGGGTGCCCCTCTTAGCGCTTAGCTCTTTGCTCTTGGCCCTTTGCCC
>DASWQK010000697.1:0-9901 GCA_036403735.1 Pyrinomonadaceae bacterium | reverse complement strand
GTAGGCCGAATATAAATCTTCGCCCTACTTGGTCATCATACCGGATAGCAAAAGAATGATGGAACAAATCCCTCTCAGGCTGTAGTGGTGCAGTTTGATTTTCGAAGGCTCTCATTCACACCGCGGCTTCAGCCCGGTGGATAGCAGTGGGTTTTGGATATGAAGAATCGTTTCAACGGGTTTCCTTCGTAGTTTGATCGAAAGCCGTTGAAACGGCTGCTTGGGTTGTACAACGTCCTCCGATCACCGGGCTGAAGCCGCGGTGTGAATGAAAACGCAAAACTGCACCAGCACCCTGCTCGGGCAATCACTTCTCGATCTTTTTCAAAATCCGATCGGCGTGATTACGGGCGATGAGCGGGATGTGATAGTCGGTCTTCAACTCATTCAGCAGCGGCACGAGTTGGTGTGGATCAGAGAGTTCGTTGCGGGTGAGGTAACCTTCCACTTCCGTCAAGAGACTCGGCGTGTTCAGCGGTTGCATCTCGCGCGCCAGCTTCATATCAAAAACCCAGATGGCCTGATTGGCAACGTTCCGATACTCAGCCGCCAGCGCCCACGCCGTCTTATTATCGCTCCAATTGAATTCCGCGATGCGCTTGCGCTTACCGTCGTTCATCCCAATCTTATAGGTCCCCAGGTGCGCGAAGTTCTTCGCTGCCTGGTAATTCTCGTTCGAATCGAGGAATCGCAGTTCAGTCCATAAACCAAAAATCCTTCTCTGGGCTGGCGACGATATTGCAATTGGCTCGACGATCGGCGTCTCAGTGCGCTGTACGAACGTGATGTTTCCCCGCCCGAGCGCATCATGCTCGATCACAATGTGACTGACGATAAAAACTGGCTGGTTGAATTCGTAAGTGTAACGAGTCGCGTCGACGGGCAGCTTTTTCTCTTCTGTGTGTTGTGGAGTCGGCGAGGGTTGCTCCGGCGGACGGTCGTTGCGCTTGGTCGTGTCCTGCGCCAGAACACTCAGCGAGATCACCAAAACGCATGAAGCAAGAGAGAGAAATCTGTAGATAGCTCTGTTCATTGAGTAGCGCGAATTATTCTGTAGATGACAGGGGGAGAATGCAAGTTGGTTCCCTCTCAGATTAAGAGCGGGAATTTATTCGAATTTGACGGAGACGAGTTTCGAGACACCCACTTCTTCCATCGTTACACCGTAAAGAGCGCGCGCAGTCTCCATCGTGCGCTTGTTGTGCGTAATGACGATGAATTGGGTGTTGGCGGACATGGCCACAACTTTGTCCGTGAAGCGGCCGATGTTTGCTTCATCAAGCGGGGCGTCGACTTCGTCAAGCAGGCAGAACGGCGACGGGCGATAATGGAAGATTCCCAGCACCAGCGCGAGCGCGGCCATCGCTTTTTCACCACCCGAAAGCAACAAGATATTTTGCAGACGCTTGCCGGGCGGCTGGGCGATGATGTCGATACCGGATTCGAGCTCGTCATCGCCGTCGATTAGACTCATTTCGCCGCGGCCACCACCAAACAATTCCAGGAACAGCGCGGTGAAGTTCTGATTGATCTTTTCGAACGCATCGCGGAAACGTTCGCGCGAGCGCCGTTTGATTTCACGCAGTGCTTCTTCGGTCGCGGCGATTCCTTTGGTGATGTCTTCTCTTTGCGTGGTCAAAAAGATCAGCCGCTCATCTGCTTCAGAGAGTTCTTCGAGCGCCATCATGTTGACGGCGCCAAAGTTCTCCAGCCGGTCGCGCAGATCTTCAAGGCGCGCGCGTTCCGCTTCTAAATCGAACTCCGGCCCGAGCGTAACTTCGCGGGCCAGGTCCTCGAGACTTTGATTGAGTTCGTTCGCGCAGTTTTCGTGCACAAAGTTTATCCTGGCCATTGCTTCGGCGCGTTGCACTTCAATCGCGGCCCGGGCATCACGGGACGACGCCGCCGAGCGATTCAATTCAGCCAACTCGTTCGCCAGAGCATCGGCGTCAGCGCGGGCGCGTTCCAAACTGCTGGTCGTCGCCGCGATCAGTTCATCCTCGCGCGCCTTGTCCTGGTCGACGGTCGCTGCCAGACGATCGATTTCCGCGATCGAATCTGTCAGCTCGGTAATTTTGCCGGCTGCCTCTGTAAGTTCCAGCTTATGCCGCGATAGTCGGGGCTCAACATCTTCGCGTTCAATCTCCAGCCGCCGCAAATCGGCGCTGGTCGAGCGTCGACGTTCGGCCGCGGCCGCTGCCTGTTCTCGCTGGTGGTTCAGCAGCCCGGTCTCAGTTTCGGCATCGCGCCGGATGGTCGCCAGAACATTGGTCGTCTGCTCGATTCGTTCGTGGGCCGCCCGCCGCAGCGAATCGGCCGTATCAGCCTCGGCCATCGTCCGGGCGCGGTTGTCTTCCAGCTCGCCTCGTTCCTGTTCCAATCTTTCGGCATCGTCGGCAACGACGCGCAGGTGGCGATGAGCGCGTTCAATATCGTGTTGCAGGGTCTCTGCGGTCATCTCGCGGGCCATTACCTCGCGCTCTTCTCGGGCAATCGACGCGTTGAGCAAGACGACAGACTCTTCCAATCCGGTGAGACGCGACCGTGCGTCAGCCACGGCTACCTCAGCCACCGCAAGTTCGGCGGAAAGATTGCTGATGCGCGATTCCAGCTCGCGAAGTTCGCGTTTGAATGTCAGCAGTCCCGCGCCTTCTTCCAGCGCGCGCCCATTGCCGGCATTCACGAACTGTCCACCCGAAACCCAGTCGCCGTCCGTCGTCACGAACATGTCCCCGGTCGCCAGCGACAGCGCCGTGGCATCGTCGAGTGTATCGACGACTCGCGCGTTCATCTTTTCAGTCATCGTGCGCTCGAGCACCGACAGCAACTCGCGCGGCGCATTCAGAATATTGGCGATGCGCGGTCCATCGATGCCCACCGGCGCAAATTCGCGACGCGCTTCGAATGTCGCCCCAGCGAAGATCCCGGTCATCACGTCAATCTCGTCGCTGCCTCCATGCAGTCCAGTAACGAGGAAGTTCGCGCGGCCGGCGTGATTACTTTTCAGCCACGCCGCAGCGCGGATTGCGTCATCCGGCGTCGCCACCAGGATTGATTGCAAAGACGATCCGAAGACGCCTTCGACGGCGCGTTCCCAGCGAGCTTCGACCTGAATACTGTCTGCGAGGGTTCCGATCAGATGGAAGTCCTCGCGCTCATTGGCTGAGAAGGCTTCCTGTACGGCCAGCGAATAGTGCGCCCGTCGCTCGTCAAGTTCCTTGAAACTTTCCAGCCGGTGGACCGCACGCGAATGATCGTCGCGGACCCGCGTGAGCTCGGCGTCGCTGTCTGAAACTCGTTCGTGTCCTTCGACAACGGCTTTGACTGCGGCCGCGCGTTCAGCCATCAGCCGCGACAATTTCTCGCGGGCCGCGGTTATTTGTTCGTTGAGCTTAACGGCTTCCGTGTTTCTCTCAGCATGGGCGGCGGCAGCGCGTTCTCCTTCGCGCGACAATCCTTCGGCCTGCTGCGCCAGTTTCTCGATGCTATTTTCGAGTTGCCTTACCAGCTCATTCAGCCGCTCGGCCGCGGCGGTATGTCTCAGCAGCTCAGATCGCGCCGAATCGATCTTGTTTTCGCCGTCCGCAATGATTGCCAGTTTTTGCGCGTGCGCATCTTCAGCTTCGCGCAGCACCGAAACCGTCTGATCATTCTCAGTAGTTAACTGGGCATCGATCGCGCGCAAACGCTCGAGCTCGGAATCAACGACGACAATCCGTGCGCTCAGGGCCGCAACTTCTTTTTCAATTTCCGTCCGACGATTACCGAAGTTTTCAATCTGCGCTTGCTGATAGACGCGTTCGCGCAGCCGGCGATCGCGCTGCAACGCGGCATCGGCAACGGCCGCGCGCACCTGTGACAACTCGTCCTCACGAGCGCGAGCATTATGAGTCGCGGTGCGACTACTCTCTTCGCGCTCTGCCAAGTCAGCGGCAAGCCGTCGTTCGTCTTCAGTCGCTTTGTCCAACAGCGCCTGGGTCTCTTCGAGCAAGCTGGCGAGACTACGGTCCTCAGCGACGTAAACGTGTCGCAGCAATTCGCGCAACTCTTCGCGCATGATGCGATAACGTCGCGCCTTCGCAGCTTGCCGGCGAAGGCTGTTCACCTGCCGCTCAATTTCCGAAATGATGTCCGAGATGCGACTGAGATTTCCGCGCGCGGATTCGAGGCGCGCTTCCGCCGCGCGCTGGCGCACGCGAAACTTGGTGATACCGGCCGCCTCTTCAATGATCGTACGCCGGTCCATCGGCTTGGCAGATAGAATTTGGCCGATGCGACCCTGTTCAATGATCGCGTAGTGACCGCCGGCTAATCCCGTCCCTGAGAACAGATCCTGAATGTCGCGCAAGCGACAGGGACGATCGTTGAGCAGATATTCACTCTCGCCCGACCGATAGAGACGTCGCGTCACCGAGACGGATTCGCCCGGAGCAAACTCGAGGGCGAGACTGCGGCGCTGGCGCCAATGACGATGATGCGGTGTTTTGGGTTTTGCGTCCGGCGTGACGCCGGCATCCGGAGTTGCAGCGACGAGATCAGCGGACTCAACCTGAGCGTCTGATCCGATCGCCACTGCTTCCGTTTCTGAAACGCCAGCTTCCGGTTCGCTTATGACGTCGGGCGAGGCGAGCGCCGTCTCTACTGAATCAAAAATCGCGCTCTGCTCATCGATCTGTTCCAGGGTCGAGTCGATGTCTTCAATGTCCGGCTCGCTCTCGACGATCTCATCGCGAACCAGATGCAAGACGACTTCAGCCATCCCGCCGGGCGGACGATTGCGCGAGCCCTGAAAGATCACATCTTTCATCTCGCCGCCGCGCAGATGCTTTACGCGCTGCTCGCCCAGGACCCAAGCGATAGCGTCGGCAACATTGCTCTTGCCGCAGCCATTCGGTCCGACAATGCTCGTGATCCCCTCACCGGTGAAGATGAGGTCAGTGTGGTCCGCGAAGGACTTGAAGCCCGTGATTTCGAGGCGTCTAAGCTTGAACATCGGCAATCTGTCGATTTGATGCGGGGGGTGAACGCCGAAGCTAGCACCAAAGACGACCTACGGGCGGAAACTATAAAGACATGTGTACGACATGTCAACAACAACTTGAGCTTACGAAGTTTAATTGGCGGGAAGCAACAAGTTATAGGCAGCCCAGATTAGGGGGTCGCCTTGCGCTCAAGGAGAATGTTTATGCCCCGGCGAATGCCGTTAAGGTTCGTCGCTTCATAGTTCAACAGGTGTGTGTCGAGAAAAACTGTGGGGGTGCCAGTCACGCCCTGGGCGGTGCCGCGCTGAATGTCGGCGGTGATTTTCTGATCGATTTGATTGCTTTCGAGGTCGCGATTGAAGCTATCAATGTTCAGGCCCAACTGCTTTGCATAATTGATAAATACGAGTCGCGGATCGGCCAGATCCGACCATTCCTTCTGATTTCGATAGAGGAGATCGTGCATCTCCCAAAACTTCTTTTGATTGCGCGCCGCTTCGGCTGCGTGCGCGGCCAGCAAAGCATTCTTATGAATCTTCATCAACGGAAAATGATGAAAGACGATCTGAATTTGATCGCCGTACTCCTTTTCGATCTGCTTTAACTCGGGATACAGCTGGCCGCACGGTGGACATTGGTAGTCGCCGAATTCCTCGACTACAACCGGTGAACTAACTTTGACGTTCGGTTTGGTTAGCCCTTCCGAATTCTGATTTGCCTGCTTCGGATCAGAGCCGTTGTTTGCCGGCATGGGCCCAGGCAAATTCGTGGCGAACGGCGGCGGCGCATTTGTCGTCGGCGCGCCGCTGCCGCTCTTCCATAATTTCAATGACACTCCCAGCGCGCCGCCTAGCACAACCAGAATCATAATGAATGGTAAAAGTCGTTTCATAGATTTAAGAGTGGACCGACACCCGCGGCATCTCACGTCCGTCGCCGCCTTCGTCCGGGGTTAGTACCCGCAAAGGTTCCGGCCAATCAACGCTCGGAATTGATTCCGGGCCGAAACGTCCATCGCGGCCTTTTGATTTTTCGCGTAGCGCTTTCAAAACTTTTTCCGGGGTGATGGGAACTTCATCGACGCGGACGCCGACCGCATTGTAGACCGCATTAGCCACTGCGGGTGGGACCGGAAGCAGCGGACCCTGGCCAACTTCTTTCGCGCCGAACGGTCCGTTCGGATCAGGATCTTCGATCAGGAAAGTTTTGACGTCGCACATCTCCATCGTCGTCGGACTCTTGTACTCAAGCATTGAAGGAATCTTGTGCACGACGTTGCGATTCGCTCGATACGACATCTCCTCCATCAGGATTTCGCCCAGGCCCATGTAAACACTGCCTTCGACCTGGCCCATCACGAGCACTGGATTGATTGATTTGCCGACGTCGTGTGCGATCCAGATGCGCTCGACTGTGACCATGCCGGTGTCCGCGTCGACATCAACTTCGGCTACGGCGGCCGAATAGCTGTAGGCGGGCGATGGGCCGACGCCTGCGCCTTTGTATTTGCCCGGCGAACGTGGCGGCGTGTACGAACCAACCGTGCCGATGGTGCCGAACTTTGATTCTGCCAGCACGACGGCTTCAGCGAAGGAAACGCCCACCTCCGGATTTTCGACGTCGAAGGCGCGGCGTTCAGCGAAGGAAATATTTTCGATCGGGACCTTAAGCCTCTCCGCGACGGCAATAGTCAGCAACTCCCTCGCACGCTCAGCCGCTTGAATCGCGGCGTTGCCGGTCATCAGAGTTACGCGGCTTGAATAACTGCCCAGATCGACTGGCGTCAGATCGGTGTCGGCTGTGACGACGCGAATGTCGAACGGATCAATGCCCAGAATCTCCGCGACGATGTAAGCGAGAATTGAATCCGATCCCTGACCAATGTCGGTCGAACCGCACATCACACAAACCCCGCCCTGGCGATCAAGCCGAAGCTGCACAGCCGACTGCGGCATGTTGTTCCAGTAAATGGGGAGTCCCGCGCCGCAGATATAAGACGAACACGCGATGCCAATGCCCTTGCCGTAAGGAAGTTTTCGGTACGCAGGCGTCCCGCCTGCTCTTTCGTCCAAGTCAACACGCGCCGCCGGAGCAGCAGGCGGGGCGCCTGCGTACCCGGGCCACGAAAACTTGTTTTTCCAATCCGATCCTTCAACGACTTTGTCTATGCAAGCGCCCAAACCCATGCTGCCGATGCGCAGATAATTCGCCGTCACGGAATTAGGTTTGACCAGGTGGTTGCGCCGTATCTCAACCGGATCGAGATTCAACTGCTCCGCGATTTTGTCCAACTGAACTTCCAACCCAAAACGCGGCTGTGGCGTTCCGTGGCCACGCTTCGGCCCGCACGGAGGTTTATTCGTGAAGACCCGGATCCCATCGAATTTGTAACGCGGCACTTCATAAGTGACGGTTTGCAGGGCCCCGGTGTAGAACGTGCTCGCCACACCGTAACTTCCATAAGCTCCGCCATCAAGAAAGGATTTGAAGTGCATCGCCGTAATCGCGCCGTCCTTTTTCACTCCGGTCTTGATATGCATTAGCACCGGATGACGACCGCGATGGCAGTAGAAAACTTCTTCGCGCGTCAAAGTGCATTTCACTGGCCGACCGGTAATCATCGCGAGCTTCGAGACGATCACCTCATGATTGAAAGGATCGCTCTTACCGCCAAAGCCGCCGCCGTTGGGAGTTGCGATCACGCGAATATGACTCGCAGGAATTTCCAGAACTTTAGTTAAGGCGCGATGAACATAATGCGGCGTCTGCGTCGAACTCCAGAGCGTTAGCTTTTCGTCTGAATCGAAATGAGCTACGGCCGCGTGTTGCTCCATCGGCAGATGGGTGTTGCCTTCGTAGAAGAAAGTGTCCTCTCGAACCAGATCGGCTTCAGCGAACCCATCATCAACCTCGCCGAACTCAAGCGAGACTTTCTTATGCACGTTGCCGCCATCGCCGTATTCATGAATGCGCGGCTCATCAATCATCACGCCCTCTTCAATCGAGGTAATTGTTTGCAGCCGCTCATATTGCACTTCGATCAGATTCATCGCGTCGAAAGCGACGTCTTCATCGATCGCCGCCACCGCGGCCACGGGATCTCCAATGAAGCGCACTTTGTCGATGCAGAGCGCATGTTCGTCCTGACTGACAGGGAGAATGCCGTACGGAATCGGCAGATCTTTGCCCGTGATGATCGAGATGACACCCGGCAAAGCTAATGCTTTTGAAAGGTCGATGTTCTTGATCAGCGCGTGAGGCTCATGACTGCGTAGAATTTTGCAGTAGAGCATGCGCGGCAAAACGATGTCGTCGGCAAACTTCGTCTGGCCCGTGCACTTCGCGCGCGCGTCGACCTTGCGGAAGGGCTTGCCGACTACATTTAAGCTTCGATGATTCGACATAAGGCTCACGATTCAGTGCGCTTCGGCGGATGCTTCTTAACCCATTGTTGCTGGGTACGCCTGCATTTCGGACAATACAGAACGTCCGCATATTTCGCGCTCCACTGTCTCTCCACGCCATCACAAGTTTCCGTCTCAACAAGGCAGCCTCCGAAGATTTCGGAGTTTGCATTCGGAAAGAATTTTTGTTCAGCCCGTTGATATGGCTTTGGTTGATCAACCAAGCCATAAATAATCTGAACTCGATCTCGAATCAATCGTGTTCTATGCACTTCACAATCGGTCTTCCCGTCGTCACGAATATAGCTTAGGGTTTCGGGCGGCGGTGTAGGTGCTATCAGCAAATGGTAAGGCGTAATCGTTTTTACTAAATTACAGCGACTCGCATCGATATCGAAGTCAAACTCTAATCGGACCTTGCGCACGACTTGAGATGAAGGCTCGAAACGCCAACCGAGAGCCGCCTTCCTTGAAAAGAGTATCAATAATGGATGTCCACTGATGAACCTGGAGGTTAGAACGCTGCCATTCGAGTCGATCTCAACTTCCAACAAAACCCTGCCTGACGCATGGGCGACTAATGCGATCGATGGATATTCGGGAGCCTTTGCGTCAACAACCTTAGGATTCTCATTCTGCTCGGCCGTCTGAATATGCGGGGCGGCGAAACCAAATGCCAAGAGCGTAAGAGGGAGGAATGATGTAGCGAGTCGCATCAGCATACAAATAATCCTATTCGCATCCGTAGATGCTTTCGCGCGGTAATTCGATAGTCTCTCCGCGCACCCGCGCCGCCGCCAGTTCGACCGCTTCGTAAATTTTGATGTACCCCGTACAGCGGCAAAGATTGCCCGACAGAGCCTCTTTGATTTCGTCACGCGAAGGGCTGGGCGACTTATCGATCAACTCTTTTGCTGCCAGCAAAAATCCCGGAGAGCAATAGCCGCACTGCGCCGCGCCAAGATCTGCAAACGTATCCTGCAAAGGATGTAATCGCCCACCTTCAGCCATCCCTTCAATCGTGGTGACACTGCGACCTTCAGCATCGAGTCCCAGCATCAGACACGAAAGAATCGATCGACCGTCAACCAGGATCGTGCAGGTGCCGCATTCACCCAACTCACAGCCATGCTTGGTTCCGGTCAAGCCGAGATCTTCGCGCAGCACCTCGAGCAGAGTCTTGTGCGGCGCAAACGCGACCTCGGCCGGCTCGCCGTTAAGCATGAAAGATATGTGGGCCTTTTGATTCATCAATTCAAATCTCGTTAGGCCACCGCCGCATTTTTGTGTGAGCCAAGCACGACGTTGTCTATCAGCCGGGTCTTGCCGATGAAGACTGCGAGCGACAGCAACGCCGTTCCATCGCCAAGCTTATCGATCTTCTCGAGCGTTACCGCATCATTCACGCTCACATAATCGATGCGGGCCAGTGGCTCATTCCCGACAGTTGAGCGCACCAGATCGACCAGTCGCGACGCGCTGCGCTCGCCCTCGGCATAGAGCGTCTGCGCCTGC
>DASWQK010000696.1:0-4344 GCA_036403735.1 Pyrinomonadaceae bacterium | reverse complement strand
AAGGCGAGTTTTGGGAAGCACTGAACACCGCGTGCAATCTGCGGCTGCCGGTTGTTTTTCTGCTTGAAGACAACGGTTACGCGATCAGCGTTCCCGTCGAGGTCCAAACTGCCGGCGGCGACGTGTCTAAGCTCATTTCCGGTTTTCCGAATCTTTATCGCCAACGATGTGACGGCACCGATCCGATCGAGTCACTGGCAGTGATGCGTCGCGCGGTCGATAACTGTCGCAAAAACCGCGGGCCTTCGTTCGTTCATGCGAAAGTGATTCGGCCTTATTCGCATTCGCTTTCGGATGACGAAAAGGGGTATCGCTGCGAGGCGGAACGCGTCGCCGATTCCGAACACGATCCCATCAAGCGATTCGGCGCGTTGCTGGTGCAGGAAGGCGTCGCGAGCCAGGACGAGCTGCAAGCAATGAAGGATGAAATCGATCGCGAGATAAACGAAGCAGCGGATGCGGCGCTCGCCAGTCCACAGCCTGCGGCGGAAACCGCCACCGACTTTATCTACTCGCCGGCGGTCGATCCAACTTCGAAAGATTTCGATACCGAAGACAACCCCACCCTGGGTGACAAAGCGGGTACGATGGTCGATCTCATCAATCGCTGCCTGCACACGGAGATGAAGCGCGATCCGCGCATCCTGGTTTTTGGTGAAGACGTCGCCGACTGCTCGCGCGAAAACTCTCTGAACGAAGTAAAGGGCAAGGGCGGCGTCTTTAAAGTCACGGCGAATTTGCAGCGAGCGTTTGGCAGCGCGCGCGTTTACAACTCGCCGCTGGCGGAAGCGAACATCGTCGGCCGGGCAATTGGTCTCGCCACTCGCGGATTGAAACCGGTCGTCGAGATTCAGTTTTTTGATTACATCTGGCCGGCCTTTCATCAAATTCGAAATGAACTGGCTTTGATGCGCTGGCGATCGGGCAATGAGTTCTCAGCGCCGATGGTGATGCGTGTGCCCGTTGGCGGTTACTTAAAAGGCGGCGCGATCTATCACTCGCAATCCGGCGTGTCGCTATTCACGCAGATTCCCGGCCTGCGGGTCGTCTATCCATCGAACGCGCTGGATGCGAATGGATTGCTGCGCACGTCGATTCGCTGCGACGATCCGGTTTTATTTCTCGAGCACAAACATCTCTATCGACAGGCCTACAACAAGTCACCATACCCGCCGGACGACTTCATGATTCCGTTCGGCAAGGCAAAGCTGGTTCGCGCAGGAACGGATATCTCAATCATTACTTATGGAGCGCTGGTCCAACGCTCAGTCGTAGCCGCCAAAGAAGCTGAGAAGCAAGGCATCAGCGTCGAGATCATCGATCTGCGCACGCTGAATCCTTACGACTGGAATGCAATCGCTGAGTCTGTCCGGAAAACCTCTCGCGTGATCGTGGCGCACGAAGACTCAGTCTCCTGGGGTTATGGCGCGGAGATCGCCGCGCGCATTTCCCACGAACTCTTCGAATTTCTGGATGCTCCCGTGGAACGCGTCGGCGCGCTCGATACGTTTGTGGGTTACGCGCCGCAACTCGAGGACGCGATCCTGCCTCAGAGTGCTGATGTGTTGAAGGCGATAAATCAATTACACGGGTACTAATGGTGCTACAGGATATGAGCAACGAAACTCCTACACAGTACGATTTGGAGAGTCGCTGGATAACAGCAGCGGGCATCCCGGGTGTGACTTATTGCTACGGCGATATCGTTCGAATCAAAGGTGGCGAACATACTGACGAAACCGGAGAAGTGATCGCACTACTTGCAATCGACCCACAGCCAAGGTACGGCATTGTTCTCCCGCCGAACGAAAAATTTCTTTCGATATCACAAGATGATCTTGAAAGCACCGGGCACCGTAGCGGCGGAATGTTAACTCTGGTGAAACCAGGTGAACCCCCAAGAGCATCCACACCACGCAAAACATGATTGATGAAGCCTCGCTTCTTCAAAACCCCCTCCGCCTTCCGCAAATGGCTCGCGGCTAATCATGCCAAATCGAAAGAGCTTTGGGTCGGCTTCTACAAAAAGGGTTCCGGCAAACCCAGCATTACCTGGCCCGAGTCGGTCGATGAAGCTCTGTGCTTCGGATGGATTGACGGCATTCGCAAGCGCCTCGATCAAGACAGTTACGTGATCCGATTCACGCCGCGCAAAACCAGCAGCGTCTGGAGCTCCGTCAACATTCGCAACGTCGAAAGACTTATCAAAGAGAAACGAATGCAGCCGGACGGGTTGCAAGCGTTCGCGGCGCGAAAAGAATACCGCTCGGGTATTTATTCTTATGAACAAAGAAGTCCTGATCTGGTTGAACCGTACGCCGGGAAACTCAAACGAAATAAAGCGGCGTGGAAGTTCTTTCAAGCGCAGCCGCCTTCTTATCGGAAAATGCTGAACTGGTTTGTCGTGAGTGCGAAGCAGGAAGAGACAAGACTCAAGCGATTGGATAAATTGATTGAGGCCTCGGCAGAGGGACGACGCTTATGAAGATACACAATCCAAGTGCGATTCTTCCGCGCTGAAAAAGAATTTGGCAACGAAGAAAGCCGATCAGAATGTCGACGTCATCTCGGAAGATGTAGCCCGGTTCCTCAGGAAATTAAAACGGAAAAAAGGGCAAAGGCATCGTCGTCTTTGGTGGCGGAGAATTGGCGAAGAGCCTTTTTGAAGCCGGCTTGATCGATGAAATCGTGCTTAATATTCATCCCGTCTTGCTCGGCTCGGGCGTTCCTCTCTTTCACGAGATGAAGCAGCAAATCGATCTCGAATTGCTGGATTGCAAAGTTCTCGATGGCGGATATCTGGCCGTTACCTATCGCGTGAAGCACTGAACTCCTGCCGCACGGAACCGATACAAGCTGATGTACTTCTTTGCTCCGCGGGCGTCGATTTCCATGCGCGATGTCAATGGTTAACTCTATTTCCAATCGGCACGCTCTTTGCCGCTAACCTCCTCGACAAAGCCTCAAAACCCCGACACAACGAAACCATGGTTTTAGAAGGAGGAATGTTTATGAGAAAAACTGTAGTCACAGTTGGGGGAGCAGTGCTCCTCTTATGCTGCCTTGCTGTTGTGGCGGCCAGCCAGGTTCAGACAACAACCGTTACGAAAGTTCAAACCGTCCAAAACCCCGATGGCACCTACACAATCGTTGAATACCCCGTCGGCAAAGAAACCGTCGTTACTCTGAATCCAGTCAGCATTACCGGCGCGACCGGTCGCGCCACCATCTTGCGAGATGATAGCGGCACCACAATCAAACTTAATCTTGATAAGTTGCCGGCCGATCTCGCATCGCTAAATCTTTATGCCGTTGATTCGACTGGCGCAGTCATAATGCTTGGCCCAGTCGAAGTTGCCAACGGTGTGGGGACGTTTATGACGACCACGCCTCTTACGCGTTTCATGTTGGTCGCTTCGCCTGAGGCAAGTTTGACGGCGTACGATCCAAGCACCAAGATCTTTTTCCGCAGCGCGGTGCCAGCCGGCCTGACCGTAATCCCGATAGGCTCACCAGGGGCGGTTGGTGAACAAGTTGCGGACGTCGCGGTACCGACAACGACCGCAACGGTAGCTGTACCGACTACGACTACGACCGCAACGGTGGCCGTACCGACTACGACAACGACCGCAACGGTAGCTTTACCGACAGAGACCGGAACGGTAGCTGTATCGACTACAGCTGTATCGACGACGGCCGCAACCGTGATGGCAGACTATGCCGTTCCGATGCTCGGGATCCCGCACTTCAAGAAAGAAGAAAGCACGAAGCTGAAAATAGACTTCAGCGGGACGATGGAGGGCGCGCGCGCCAACATCTTTATCGAGCCCAAGAAACACGGTAAGTCGACGGAAATCATGATGCACTTTCATGACTTGCGTGAGGCGCCGAAAGGACTAGCGTTCGTGCTCTGGGCCGTCTCGGCGGATCATCAATTCCAGAAGCTGGGCCAGATTGTAAATGTCGCGGGCCGCAACGAAGCCAAGATAGAATCTGAAACGGATTTCGACGACTTCGGGCTGCTGTTGACGACAGAACCGCTGGTCGGCCCGACGGTAAACGTGCTTGCGCCCTCCGGCAAACGAGTGGGAGTGATCCAAATCACCCCGTAAGCACATAAATCACAATCATCAAAGCTCTTTTCAGGCCGTCTTCGGACGGCCTTCTTTTTTGCTGATTAGAGTGGCCGGGCGTCCCGCCCGTGAAACACGCGCAAGCTGCGCGGGCCACGAAAGGTTCACGGAACGATCTGTATGGGCGTTTCGTATATTGAGCCGGACGAAGTTGAAAGGGCGAAGGTTTCGGAGACACGGAAAATGAAAGAAGCAGGCGACATTCTCAGAA
>DASWQK010000695.1:0-8402 GCA_036403735.1 Pyrinomonadaceae bacterium | reverse complement strand
GGAGAGGTCGTGTCACAACTAAGTCACAACTGAGTGCTAACAGAGTATGCAGTGTAATTCGTGTAAATGCGAAAAACCGGAAAAGCTGAACAAAATGGAAAAGACCGCAATGAGCGCGGCCTTTCGTATCGATCATTGGTGCCGAAGGGGGGACTCGAACCCCCACGAGTTACCTCACACGCCCCTCAAACGTGCGCGTCTACCAGTTCCGCCACTTCGGCATGTTTGGGTAGGACATTTACTACTTACTCTTCGATGGCTCGGGGGACGGCATCAAGACTGTCGAAGTCGGCACTGCTGCTGGCGCAGCCGGCGTCGCTTGCGGTGTGGCTGTCGGTGTTGCCACCGGAGCCTGCTCAGGAAGTCCCGATTGAAGAACCGAACTCGTGCCGGTAATGAATGGCAGCGAGAGACAAAGCGCGAGCAACATGAATGCGGCCGCCGCGCCAATCGTCACTTTGCCCAGAATGCTTTGCGTTCCCCGCGGGCCAAATGCCGTGCTTGAAACTGAACTCGAGAAGAGAGCGCCGGCGTCAGCCTTTCCAGGTTGCAACAAAATCGTCAGCACCAGCACGATGCAGGCAAGAATAAATAATCCGTAGAAGATGTAAGTCAGCATAACGTGGTGAATTGTAAATCGTGAATCGTAAATAGAGTAACCGGCGAAGCGATTCCCTGCTATTCCCTATTTACCATCTACGATTTACCCCCGCCCTTCCTATCCATTGTAATTAACTATTTTCGCAAAGCTCTCGGCGCTCAAACTTGCTCCCCCAACGAGTGCGCCATCGATATCCGAACACTTCATGAGGCCGCTGATGTTATCGGGCTTGACTGAGCCCCCGTACAAAATCCTCAAACTCTCAGCCGCCGCCGCGGACTGACTTTCCGCGAAAACGCGCCGGATAAACGCGTGCATTTCCTGCGCTTGCTCCGGCGTCGCGGTGCGTCCAGTGCCAATGGCCCAGACAGGTTCGTAAGCAACGATGATACGGTCGAGGTCAGAGGCTGTCAACCCGCTTAAACTTCCAACAACTTGCTCTTTGACCGTATCGAGAGCCTTTCCCTGATCGCGCTGCTCAAGTGTTTCACCAACACAAATGATCGCAGTCAATCCTGCGGCCAGTGCAGCCTGAGCTTTGTTGCTGACAATATGGTCGGTTTCAAGAAAATACTGCCGTCTTTCGGAATGTCCGACAATCACATGCGAGCAACCGGCGTCATGGACCATGAAAGCAGCGACTTCGCCGGTGTATGCGCCTTCGCTTTTTTCGGTCGCGCAGTTCTGGGCCGCAACTTTGATGTTCGATCCTTCCAATCGATCGGCGACGCCCTTCAAGGCCGTAAACACGGGCGCAATGATCACTTCACAGTGGTTCGCGTTGGTAACCAGCGGCTTCAGTGCGAGCGCGGTCGCGACTGAATCGCCAACCGTTTTGTACATCTTCCAATTGCCGGCAATGACGGGTTTTCTCATGACAAGACGGGGGCTAGTGAAACAGGATTAGGCCCTTTTTCGTTTGCGCGAAGCGGGTAGTGTGGTTTTGGGAATCGTTAACCCCCTGGCACGCGCTTTTCCCGCCTGCGGATTAGTGCCCCACCCGCGGCCACGGGCTACGAGTTCAAGCTTTTTGACATCCAGGTCATCTAGAGGATCCAGGTCATCCAACTTAGAGGGCTTCTCCGCTTTCTTCTTGATAAAGCTCCGCTTCATAGTGATTTGATTTGCGCGCGCTAATTAATCGAGTCCGCTTGTTCTGTGAAAGCGACTGTTAAGAGCCGGTTCCACTCAGAAAAACCGATGATAACATAGCAGTCCTCGTCGGCGGAGTGTTTGAGATCTTTATAAGCAAAGAAGTAAGCGTCATTGAATACAGTGACGGCTTCTTCGAACGACACCTTGTGCTTAGCGAGATTGAGCCATGCTTTCTCTCTGTCCCACTCAAATTTTCCAGCTGCAATGGTGCGCGCCATCTTCAGTGAGAGGATCTTCTGTCAGTCAGCGCTGCAACGCCCGGCAATTCTTTACCAGCCAAAAACTCCAGGGTCGCACCGCCACCGGTTGAGATGTGCGTGATTCGATCAGCAACACCCGCCTGCGAAATTGCCGCAACTGAATCTCCGCCGCCGACGATTACAATCGCGCCGAGATCCGCAGCTTCGGCCACCGCTTTCGCTATTCCGATTGTCCCTTCGTCAAATGGTGGCTCTTCAAAAACTCCCATCGGACCGTTCCAGATGATGGTCTTCGCATCTCGCAGAGCATTAGCGAAGTGGCTAACGGTTTCGACACCAATATCCATGCCTGCATGACCGGCGTTGGTAAACTCGATCGGAATAGTTTTCGCGGCGACCTTACCGTCCTTGATCGGCTCGTAGCTATCGACGACTTGATGATCTGTCGGCAGCAACAGTGCGACGTTTGCCTGTTCGCAACGCTCTTTAATCTGGCGCGCGGTGTCGATCATCTCGTTTTGGACGAGCGACTTCCCTACCGTAAAGCCTTCGGCTTTTAGAAATGTATAAGCCATCGCGCCGCCAATCAGCAGCCTGTCGACCTTGCGATCGATCAGGGCGTTAATAACCGGAATCTTGTCTGAAACTTTGGCGCCGCCAAGAATCGCGACGAATGGATGCTGAGGATCGTTGATGACGCGCCCCAGATAGTCGAGCTCCTTCTCCATCAACAGCCCGGCCGCGGCTGGTTTGACGAACTTAGTGATGCCGGCGGTCGAAGCGTGTGCGCGATGCGCAGCGCCGAAGGCATCGTCGACGTAGACGTCGCACAACGAGGCGAGTTGCCGGGCGAATTCTTCATCATTCTTTTCTTCTTCAGGATGGAAGCGGAGGTTTTCGAGGAGCAGCACGTCACCATCTTTCATCTTCGCAACCGCGTTTGTGACCTGCTCGCCAATACAATCCTCAACAAAATTAACCGACAAAGGCGGACGAGCGCCGATCGGGCTATCAATTGCCACGTCTGCGGCGGGCGCGCCCAGTAACTCCTGAAGTCTTAGATAGACCGGACGAAGACTGTACTTGTCGACGCGCTGGCCTTTCGGCCGCCCGAGATGAGAGGCCAGAACTACGCGCGCGCCATGTTCGGTGGCGTAATTAATCGTCGGGAGGGCCGCGCGCACGCGTGTGTCGTCTTCAACTTTTCCATCTTTGATTGGGACGTTGAAATCAACACGAATGAAAACGCGTTTGCCGGAAAGATCGAGATCTTTTATCGAGAGCTTAGTCATTTTCGATTTCCAATTGCCGATTGCCGATTAGATGAATCACCAATAGTCTCAGCTCTGGAATCTGAGCCCCCTTATGGTCAGGCTAATGCCCCGGGCGTTCTGATTTATAAAATCGGCATTTGGCAATCGGAAATCGAAAATGTTCAGAGTCCTTTCCCAGCGATATATTTCACCAGATCTCGAACGCGACAGGAGTAGCCCCATTCGTTGTCATACCAGGAAAGGATCTTGATCATGTGGCCGCCGATCACGCTTGTGTAATCAGCATCCACGATCGACGAGTTGGAATTCTGTTTGAAGTCGGACGAAACGAGCGGCTCTTCCGTGAAACCCAGAATGTCCTTGAGCTCTCCGTTGGCTGCATCCTTCAAAGCCTTGTTTACTTCGTCCTTGGTAGTTTCTTTCTCAACGTCTATCACAACATCAATCAGGGAGACATTCGGAGTTGGCACGCGGACGCTGATACCGTCGAATTTTCCTTTGAGCTCAGGCAGTACGAGCGAGACAGCCTTGGCTGCACCGGTCGAGGTCGGAATCATGTTAAGCGCAGCCGCGCGCGCCCGTCGTAAATCCTTGTGCGGCAAATCCAGCAGTTGCTGATCGTTGGTGTAAGAGTGAATCGTGGTCATCTGCGCTGTTTTGATTCCAAAGCTCTCGTGAATGACTTTGGCAACCGGCGCCAGACAGTTAGTCGTGCAGGACGCGTTCGAAATAATATTATGGGCGGATGGATTGTAGTTCTTCTCGTTCACGCCGAGAACGATCGTGATGTCTTCGTTCTTTGCCGGAGCCGAAATGATTACTTTCTTAACACTGCCGCGCAGGTGTTTCTTCGCGTCCTCTGCCTTCGTGAAGAGGCCGGTTGATTCGATCACGATCTCAGCTCCGACGGATTCCCAGGGAATGGCCGACGGGTCACGCTCTGAGAAAACTCGAATCTCATTGCCCTCGACGCTGATCCCGTTTTCGGAAGCCGAAATCCCATGTTCGAGATTGCCCAACACGGAATCGTATTTCAATAAGTGCGCCAGCGTCTTCGTATCAGTGATGTCATTGACCGCTACGAAATCAATATCGGCGTCGCCGAGTGCCGTACGAAAAATATTTCGCCCTATTCGACCGAAGCCGTTGATCCCAACTTTAACCGCCATTCCGCGTGTCCTCCCGTTGCTGTGTGCACACGTCACCGCGACAGTTAGACAAGAATTAACTTCACGGATGAAACGTGGAAAAGAAATTGCAAGATAATGCCCGTTTGGCAGCACTGTCAAGCGAGCATTCTGTTGCTTGAGTGGCACGCGTATCCCGCGCGTTGAGTCGCGGACGGGACGCGCGTGCCACTGAGCATTTGTTAAGGTTTTTGAAACCGCGTAGAGTTGATCGACGTAGTACGGTATGACCTGGCGCTACCTGTCTGCTCACAGTCTGCGCCCGTTCACCAGATACCCTGATCAGTTTTAGAGGAGCATTTTCGATGTCGAATCAGTTACCTCGTTTACTTACGAGATTGTGCGTTGCGATTACATTCATCATTGCGACGTCTGTTGCGGCGCTGGCGCAAACGCCAAGCCCGACGCCGGTTAATCCCGCGACGCTGCCCCCGGGCCAGCAAACAGCTCCGCCGACTGCGCCCCCGGGACAGACCGTTATTCCGGGAACGCCTGTCGTAACGCCGACTGTCCAGCCTACGCCAATCACGCCGGCCATCCAGGAACCGACTTTCCCGGAGATCAAGCCGCAGCCGTTGCCTCCGTTGCCGGACCTGACGCGAGTCGGTGTGCTTGGCAGCAACGTGATGCCGCTATCACTTACGGACGCAATTCGCAAAGCACTGCAGAACAATAACGACATTGAAGTATCGCGTGACGATGTTCGATTTGCCGAGCAGCAACTCCGATCACTTCAAGGTGTGTACGACCCAATCTTCGCCGTGACGCCGCAGCTGATCAGGAATGTAACTCCGCAAACGAGTTCGCTGGGAGGAGCAGGCGCAGCCGGGACCACCAGCAACACTACATTCAATCTCAGTCCAACACTGAGCAAACAGTTCTCAACGGGCGGCGGAAACTACACGGTGAGCTTTGCCAATTCACGCAACAGCACAAGTTCGACCCGGAGCTCGCTTACTCCGTTCTACTCATCAAATCTGTCGCTGTCGTTTACTCAACCGTTACTTCGGAACAGGGCAATTGATGCCGATCGTCACGCGATTCGAGTGCAGAGAAAACGTCTCGAACAGACTGATTCAGATTTTCGACAACGAACTATTCAGATAATTTCCGGGGTCCAGGCAGCCTATTGGAATCTGGTTTTTGCCCTCCGCAATCAGCAGAACCAGTTGGACAGCTTGCAGGTCTCACGCCAGAACATGCGCAACATCGAGGCGGAGATCGCCGCCGGCGCCAAAGCGCCGCTGGATCGCGCGCAGGTGCAGACGGATATCGCGACGCGCGAAGCGAACCTGTACATCGCCACCCAGAGCGTGTCGGTTGCTGAAAATAGTCTCAAGCAGTTGATGCTGCGCGACCCGCAATCCGCAGACTGGTCCGCCCAGCTGACGCCGACTGATAGTCCTGCGTTCGACCTCTCGCCCGTGGATTTGTCAGCGTCGCTTGACGATGCGCACAAGAACCGGCCTGAACTCAAGCGGCTGAACCTGCAGAAGGAAATCACCGGGTTGGACATTCAGTACTTCAAGAATCAGACAAAACCGCAGGCTGATTTGACCGGCACGATAGCGACCACCGGCCTGGCGGGCACCGCCTGCAGTACGGCGACAAATCCGCTGTGCATCGCGCCTCCGACAAATCTCGTCGGGGGATACGGAAAAGACCTCAGCAACCTCGCCGGTCTTAGCACTAACAACATTACAGTCGGGGTCGCGATTTCGCTCCCGCTTCACAACACGACGGCCAAGGCAAACCTCGCCGGCGCTCGAATCCAGAAGGAGCAACTCGATGCTTCTTACCGTTCGCAGGATCAGGCGGTCGAAATGGATGTGCGCAACGCCGCGCAATCAGTTGACACCTCACAGAAGCGCGTCGTCGCTTCGCGCGCGGCCCGCGAAAGCGCGGAACAACAGTTAGCCGGTGAGCAGAAGCTTTACGATGTCGGTCGCTCTACGACCTTCCTTTTACTTCAGCGACAGCAAGAGTTGACGGCGGCGCGGACCAATGAATTACAGGCGCAGACCGATTACAACAAAGCGCTGGCTGACCTGCAGCGCGCAACCGGGTCGACACTGCGGATGAACAATGTCGTGGTGAATCCGAATCCTTAGTTAAGGTATAAATGCGACGTGTCGGGAAGCCCGGCCGTCAGGGAGGGCGACTCTGCTAGACTGGCCCTCTCTAACGGTCGGGCTTCTGACCATTTGGCAGCAATGAAGATCACCGCGACGATCATCACTCTCAACGAAGCTGACAACATTAGCGAGGCGTGCGAATCCGTCCTTTGGGCCGATGAGATCCTGGTTGTCGATTCCGAATCTACAGATCATACGCGTCAAATTGCGGAAGACTGCGGCGCGCGCGTAATCACAAATCTCTGGCCGGGCTTTTCAAAGCAAAAACAATTCGCCGTTGATGCGGCACGTCATGATTGGATTTTCAGTCTGGATGCAGACGAACGCATCTCACCGGAATTGCGCGCATCAATCGATCATGTCCGTAAACAAGATGAGTCCCGACTTGCCGATGGTTATCGGGTCGCGCGGCGTGCGTTCTATATGAACCGTTGGATTCGCGGTGGCGGTTGGTATCCCGATTACCAGCTGCGTTTTTTCAATCGCACGCGCGGCCACTGGGGCGATCGGGTTATTCACGAATCAGTTGTAATGAACGAAGGCGCCCAGGTTGAGACTCTGCCCGGCGATCTTTTGCATTATTCGATGCGAGATCCGCCTCATCACCGGCAGATGATCGAAACCCGCTATGCGCCTCTCGGCGCTGAGCAGATGTATTGTGATGGCAAACGCACGTCGCGATTGCAGCGAGCCGTCGCGGGCCCCGCTGCGTTCATTCGAAGTTATGTCCTCAAGGGCGGCTTTCGCGATGGTAGTGCCGGCCTCACGATCGCAAAGCTTGCCGCGCATCATGCCGCGTTGAAGCATTCGATTCTCTACGAACTTCAGAATGAGAGTTTGGAGTCTCGCCTTTAGGCGAAAGCTTTCGCTTCAGCCGCCTGAAGGCGGAACTCCAAACTAATTCCAAACAAAAATCAGTAGGCATCGGATCCGCAGCCGCGCTACAATGCACACCTGAATGAATGTGACGGCGATAGATCGCGCCATCGATGTGCCAATACCGATCGCCTGCGCATTCCTGGGCGTTGTGGGAGCAATCATCGGGAGCTTTCTCAACGTAGTCATTCATCGCCTGCCGCGCGAACAATCAATCGTCTTCCCTAATTCGACCTGCCCTAAGTGCCGCAAGGCAATCAAGGCCTATGACAACATTCCAATCCTTAGCTATCTGATTTTGCGTGGCCGCTGCCGCCATTGCGGCGTGCACATCTCCAGTCGTTATCCGGCCGTCGAAGTATTGACGGCGATCTTGTTTGCCGCGGTCACCTGGCACGATGGAGTGTCGTTCGCGCTCGCCTTCGACCTTGCGTTCGCCGCTTCGATGGTGGCCCTGGTGTTCATCGATGCCGAGCACATGATTCTGCCCAACGCGATTACTTACCCTGGAATCGTCTTTGCCATCATCACTCGGGTCCTGGTGCCGTATCTCGCCGGCCCCGCGCATTTCGATGATCTGCCGCAGCTCATCAATGCGTTTCCAACTCTGCCGATTGGACTGGTGTCGATCATCGGCGCGGTCATCGGCGCGTTGGCCGGCGGCGGATCTCTGTGGCTGATGGGATTTATGTGGGAGAAGTTGCGCGGCGTCGAAGCCATGGGTTTTGGCGATGTGAAAATGATGTTGATGGTCGGCGCGTTTTTGGGGTGGCGGCTCACCATTCTCACGATCCTGATCGGAGCACTGACAGGATCTATCGCCGGAATCGCGGTGATGTATCGTCGCGGCCGAAATATGCAGATGATGCTGCCGTTAGGAATCTTCCTGGGAATCGGCTCGATCGTTTCACTCTTGTTCGGCGCGCGCATCATCGCGTGGTACGCATCCCAGTTTCGCTAATCAAATGCACGCC
>DASWQK010000694.1:0-9086 GCA_036403735.1 Pyrinomonadaceae bacterium | reverse complement strand
GTCGGCGAATATTTCGAACAAACTCATCCTTCACCTGCGATGCTAATGGTCTATGAAGTAAGGCCCGACCGCCGCGGCGAGATTCCCGCGGTCACGCATGTTGACGGGACCGGCCGATTACAGACGGTGACGCGCTCAGCCAATGAACGCTTCTACGATCTTATCGAGCGGTTCTACAAAGTCACCGGAGTCCCGATAGTTTTGAATACCTCGTTCAACGAGAACGAACCGATCGTCTGTACGCCGCGCGATGCAATCGATTGCTTTCTTAAAACCAGGATCGATGTTCTGTATTTAGGTAATTGTGTTGTCAGGCGTGAGGCTTAGTCCCCGAAGCGGACGCCAGCGTAAAGCCTGGGGCGTAAGTAAGCCCCAGGATCACGTCATGACAAGTGAGATAAGCCCGCGGAGCGGGTGGCAGCTGATTCGAAACTGACATTAACCGTGAAGGCTATCGCCCGCTTCGCGGGCTCGATTCTGGTCGTATTCTTTACCTGGGGCTCACGCCCCAGGCTTTACGCTGACGTCCGCTCCGCGGACTGAAACGAACTACTCGCTGCTTCATCCATCAATGAAGATCCTATTACTCAATCAGGCATTTTGGCCGGATGTGGTGGCGAGCGCCCAACAACTGACGATGCTGGCGCGACGATTGAGTGAACGCGGCCATCAGGTAACGGTGATCGCGAGCGCGAGAGGCTACGACGATGCCACCGCGAGTTTTCCGCGGCGCGAAAGATGGCATTCAATCGACATTGTGCGCATCTCGTCCGTCAGCGCCGGTAAGAAACATCGTTGGCAGCGGACGCTCAACTTCGCGTCGTTTCTATTCGTCTGCGCTGCACGCCTAATCGCCATGCCGCGCCAGGACGTGGTGATTGCGCTCACGTCGCCGCCGCTTATCTCGTGGCTGGGATCGTTGTTCATACGAATCAAAGGCGGCGAGCTGATTTTCTGGCCGCTGGACTTGAATCCTGACGAGGCGATCGCCGCCGGATGGCTTAAAGAAAGCTCATTCACCGCGAAGTTCCTGTCGCGTTTATTGAATAGCAGCATGGCCCGCGCGAAGACGATCATCGCGCTCGATGAATTCATGAAAGAACGGATCGTCGCAAAAGGAATCTCGAGAGATAAGATCGATGTCATCCCGCCCGCACCCGACGATGCGGTTAGCTACGATGAAGAGGGCAGGGAAGCGTTCCGGCGCGCGCACGATATCGCCGACAAGTTCGTGGTGATGTACGCAGGAAATCACAGCCCCTGTCATCCGCTCGATACGCTTTTGCTCGCTGCTCAGAAGGTAAAACACCGTGAGGAGATCGTCTTTCTTTTTGTAGGCGGCGGTAGTGAGGTCGCGAAAGTACAGTCGTTTGCGAGATTGCATGAGCTCCGAAATATTCGCCACCTGCCCTATCAACCGCAAGCAACACTTTCTGCGCTGTTGTCAGCGGCCGATCTTCACGTCGTGGTAATGGGCGAAGGCTTTGGCGGCATCGTTCATCCGTCGAAGATTTACAACATACTAAAAGTGAAAGCGCCATTTCTCTTCATTGGCCCAGAGGCTGGCTTTATCTCTGACATTGTCGCGGCTGCGCCACGCGAGTTGGTCGCGATGCGCGCACAGCATGGACACATAGAAGAAGTCGTTACCTTCATCTCATCGCTGGCCGATCATCATCTGGAAGATCGATCGCGGGCCATCACGAGCGGGTACGACTTTTCGATCACCTCCGGTTTTTCCAGATTCATTGCGCACATCGAAGCGGTAAGCCCACAACCATCGCCGGCTCGACTCGAGGCCGCAGGAACCTCGGCAGATATCGTCTGAAGGTAACAAACGTGCACCCACCAAATATGAAGACTTACCTGGTGCTCTTTCTGGTTGCCGCTTTTGGGTCTGCCGTGCTGACGCCGCTGCTGAGACGATTTTGCGAGCGTCACGCTCTGCTGGACGCGTCTCTGGGTCAAAGACGCATTCATCAGAAGGCGGTGCCACGACTCGGGGGCGTGGCGATCTTTATTTCAATCGTCGTTGCGTTATGTTCGCTGGCACTGATTAACAATCTGCTGACGCAGACGCTGCGTGCGGATCTTAAACCGATCCTGTCTGTAATGATCTGCGGTCTGCTGGTCCTGCTGATCGGAGCATACGATGACCTGCGCGGAGCTAATGCGACGGTTAAGTTCCTAAGTCTCGGGTGCGTGACTGTGCTGTTTTACGCCCTCGGTGGACGCATCGAGGGGTTGTCAATTCCTCTGGTCGGTCAGGTAGTGCTGAATCCCGTCGTTGGTTTCGCGCTGACGCTCGTATGGGTCGTTGGTATCACCAACGCCTTCAATCTCATCGATGGCGTCGACGGTCTGGCGACCGGTTCCGCGTTGTTTTCATCGCTGGTCCTGCTGACCACATCTTTGATTCAGGGGAATGCTCGGACGGCCGTGATCGCGTTAGCATTAAGCGGCGCGCTCGCCGGGTTCCTGCGCTACAACTTCAATCCCGCATCGATCTTTCTCGGCGATTCGGGTTCGCTGCTCGTCGGATTCGTGCTGGCGGCCTTATCGGTTCAGGGATCGCAGAAAGCCTCCACTGCCGTGGCCGTGGCCATTCCGATTCTGGCGTTCGGATTACCTGTTGTTGATACCAGCGTAACGATTGCGCGTCGTCTATTGAGCGGCAAACCAATCTTCAAAGGCGATCGCGAACACATACATCACATGCTGCTGGCGCGCGGCTGGTCACAGCGCCGTGTCGCGCTGGTGCTGTACGCGGTAAGCGCTGCGTTCGGTCTTTCCGCGATGCTCTTTGTCAACACCGGCAGCGGCGTCCCGGCCCTGATCCTTTTAGTGATGGGCGTGGCGATCGTCCTGGCGCTCGGCAACTTGCGCTATCACGAAGTCGACGAGCTGCGCGCGAGCGTGAAGCGGAACCTCAGCGATCGGCGCGCGCGCGCGATCAATAATTTGAGGATTCGGCGGGCGTGTCAGGATGTTTCGGCGGCGACGAAACTGAACGAGCTGTTCGATGCCGTGACTGAGGTGCTGGAGTCCGGCGAATTCATCTATGCCGCGGCCCAGTTAAGCTGTAACGGACACGCAATGGTAAACGCCCAGGCGATCGAAATAGCCCGCCCTGACATTGAGTCGCACGATCTGAAAATAATCGACGGTCGTATTCAATGGAATTGGCAGCGACCGGCGGAGGCGCAGATCAAACTTGCCGACGACGATCTCTGGACCATTCGTCTGCCCATCTCGAATGAACACTGTTCGCTTGGTTATTTGAGTTTATATCGACCGCTCAGGTCGGAACCCTTAAGGTTCGACGTCAGCTATCTCACCAGCGCCTTTCAACCTGCGATCGCGCAAGCAGCCGAACGCATTTTCGATCACGCCGAGCAATCAATGCCACGCCAGCGAGCCGCGACTGCGGGATAGTGATGCAGTGATTGCTCTCGTCTCCCGCTGGGAGAGGGAGACGGCCCGCGCATCGAAGTCCCGAAACAATCCTTGGACAACTCGCCTCGCCAACCAACTTCCTTTGAAGAGCGCGGCCCGTCCTCGCGCGTTCGTGCCTTGCGTCTGCTCGACGCGACGATCTTTTATGGCCTCACCGGGGTGCTGGTTTTCGCGCCCCTGCCGTATGGATCGGTCGAGCCCTGGTGGCAAGCACTGTTTGAGTGCGCGGTGTTCGCGCTGGGGTTGCTTTGGTCCGTTCACGCCACTTTGAATCGGTCGTGGGCCCTCCCGGACCTGCGTCTATTCTTTCCGCTAATCGCGCTGGCAGTCCTGGCGACACTGCAGAGTCTTTCATGGTCACAAGGAAACATCGCCGGCGTCAGAGTAGTTCAGGCCTTGAGCGCCGATCCGTTTGAGAGTTGGATATTTGCAATCCGAGTGTTGGCCCTGACGGCGGCCGGCGTGATGGCGGTGAGATTCACGCATGATTCGTTGCGGCTCACTATTCTGGTGAGTGCAATTATTTTCATTGCCATCGCCAGTGCAGCGTTTGGAATTGTCAGGCTCACGATGCAGCATACTGATGGGTTCGTGCTCTCCTCGCTGCGCATGGGAGGCGGCTTCGCCCAATTCATAAACAAGAACCACTTTGCCTTTATCATTGAGCCGGCGATGGGCTTGTTGGCTGCAATGACTTTGCTCCGCACTGATTCGGGATCTCGAAAGCTCTTTTACGTTTCAGCGATAATTCTTTTGTGGGCGGCGTTGGTAATGTCCAGATCTCGCGGCGGCGTGCTGGCAGTCACCGCCGAGATGATCGCAGCTGCGTTGATTTTTATTTACTCACGAAAGTCACGTGGGGCTATTGAAAAGAATTGGACGCGAACAGCACGCTCAGTCGTTACCACGGCGATTACCGTCGCGGCAATTCTGTTGATTATCACGACAACCATGATTTGGTTAGGCGGCGATCAGTTATCGACCGGCGTCGAGACCGCCACCACCGAGATCGCAAACGAAGCGAGTGATACGCACGAAGGTGCGCGCCGGCGAGACATCTGGCAAGCGACCCTGCGCCTGGCGCGCGCGCATCCGATCGCCGGCGCGGGCCTCGGAGGTTATTGGGCAGAGATTCCCGTCTATCACGATGCTTCCGGAGTGCTGACGCCGCAACAGGCGCACAATGACTATCTCGAACTGCTGGCAAGTGGCGGCCTAATTGGGGCGGCCATATTTGTCTGGTTTGCCTTCGCGCTGGTCCAACAATGCCGGAAGGCCCTGACAACGTCCAACGGGGTTCAGCGTGTCGTCGCGTGTGGCGCAATCCTCGGTATCTTCGGCGTCGCGGTACACAGCCTGATTGAATTCGGACTCCACATCACCGCGAACGCGCTCGCTTTCGTTATACTGCTGGCGATCTTGAGTCTCAAGAACCTGAACCAACGACCTTCGATGCAAGAGCATCGAACCGCAGCGTTCAATTAAAGAGAGACAATTGGAATCCCCAAAACACAGAAAGAAAATCAATCGACTCGCGATCATTTTGGCTGCGGTGATTTTCAGTCAGGCGCTATTCGGCTTGCCGCAGGACATCGCCGGTGGCGCGTCGGCGTTGGTGGGCCAGGACATTATTGGCGGCGCCTCGATTATTTTTAAGCGGCCGCCACGCGTTCGCGATCTCGCGGGCGGGGCCGCTGCCTTGATTGCGCGACACCGGCCGCCGCGCAGGATATCGACACCGACTGAGATAGCGCGTAATCGACCCACTGCTTCACCGCAGCCGGGCATGCCTCAACCGGAGCCGACACCAGCCGAGATCTCAACGCAAGCAAAGGTTGAAGCACTCAACGATCAGGGCAACGCACTCTATGACTCAGGCGATTACGCGAAAGCGCTGGATACGTACACGCAAGCGCTGAAATTGAAATCAAACGATCCGCCCACGTTGAATAATATCGGCGTGACCTATCTCGCTCTCAACCAGAATCAGAAGGCGATCGAAGCGTTCCAGCAGGCTGCACAGACGAAGGCCGATGACCCGGAAAGCCTGTTCAATCTCGGCATTGCTTACAACTCGGTTGAAAAATATGACGAAGCAGCGTCGGCGCTTAACCGAGCACTGGCGGTAAAGCCTGACTGGGCCGATGCGCTGATTGGTCTGGCCGACGTTTACATGAGCCAGGGCCGTTATGAAGATGCCGCGAAGGCCTATGAAAGCGTTGTGCGATTGCAACCGGACAATGTCGACGCCTTGAACAATCTGGCTTATGCGTATGATCGCGCATCGCGCTATGAAGATTCGATTCGCGCCCTGAAGAAGGTGATTTCTCTCAATCCGGCAGACGCTTTCGGTTTCAATAATCTGGGGGCGGCGTCTTACAAAGCCGGCAAATACAAAGATGCTGTCGATGCATTTACGCAAGCACTGCGACTGAAGCCGGACGATCCAGAGACGCTGAATAACCTGGGCGCGGCACAGTACGCGTTGGAAAAATACGGCGAAGCGATTAAGGCTTTTCAGCAAGCGGCCAAACTTAAGCCGGGCTTTGCTGACACCGAATACAATCTCGGCAATGCGTACCTGATGTCGGCCAAATTCAGCGACGCGGCGGATGCTTATCAACAGGCTATCGCGCACAAGAAGGAGTATGCCGAGGCGGAAAACAATCTGGGCATTGCGCTGACTAATCTGAATCGGTTTGCGGAAGCGGTGATCGCGTTCAAAGAAGCCGCGCGCTTGAAACCTGAGCTGGCAACTGTCTTGAACAATCTTGCTTTTGCAGAAGACAAGACGGGCAACGACACCGACGCCATCGCGCATTACCAGCAAGCCATCAAGCTCGATCCGAAGTACGCAAAGGCCCTCAACGGACTTGGTTATCTGTACGACAAGAACGGCCAGGCGGCGCAGGCGGTCGAATTGCTCCAACAAGCGGTTGCGCTAAAACCTGAATATCTCGCCGCGAATTTTAATTTGGGTAAGGCCTTGTTCGACGCCGGCCGCTTCGCGGAAGCTGCCAGCGCGTACAAGCGCGCGACGCAAATCAAAGCTGATTATGAAGCGGCCTATCTTGGCCTGGGTACAGCGGCGTTTCGCGCGAGTCAATTCAACGACGCCGCGGATGCATTCAGGAAAGCGACGATGCTGGATCCGTCGAGCGTCGAAGCTTTTTATGGCTTAGGCAACTCAAGTTACAAAGCCGGCAAGAGTCAGGATGCACTCGCGGCCTTGAAGCAGGTGATCAAGTTAAAGCCTGAATACGCCCAGGCCCATTACAGTCTGGGACTTGTTTATGCAAGTCTGGGTGACAAGGATGGCGTGACGCGCGAGTTCGCGATTCTAAAGCGACTCGATCCAAAGCTGGCCGATCAGCTCTACAACACGGTGAAGAAGTGAGCGGCACGCGCAGTTTTTTTGGAGTGCGCTGACTAGTCAGCGCTTTCCAAGGCGGCGACTAGTCGCCGCACTCCAAAGCGAGGTCTCCCGTTACAGTTGGGCTACTGCCCCCTCGATAGCACCACCAAAAAGATTGACGCGATCAACTGATCGAAGTAAACTGCAAACTGAAATTGCCGTACAGTTTGCGCAGACGATTCCGTAGGAGGAAATTATGAAGAACCTCCGGCAAAGGAAAGCACTTAGAGCCGCCGCGATTTTTCTCGCGTTTTGTTTTGCGCAAGTCTATGTGCACGGCGCTTTGCCTAACTCGTCTGCCACCGCGCCTGTGCCGCAACGCCAAATAACCGCGCGGCTGACTACCAAAAACAATCAGCCAATCACCGTGAATGGAAATGCGGTCGGTACCGGGGCGACGCTACTGACTGGGGCGACCGTAGAAACTCCGGATCAGGTAAGCGCCACTATCGATCTTGGCGATGCTGGTGTCGTTGAGTTGCAACCTAATTCGCAAATTAAATTGGACTTCGACGAGAACGGCAACGTCCGCGTGAAGGTGATTCGTGGTTGCGCGGTGACCCGCAAGAAAACCAACGTGCTGCCCGGAGAGATGGAACTCTACACGGATCAAGCTTCCGAAAAGACCGACAAAAAGCGGCGGCATGTCGCCGGATGTATTTTGCCTAACGGCCAACTTGGATCCCTTTCGAGTGGAATCGGCGGCGCCACGCTCGCCGGTATCGCGGTTGCCGGCGGCACGGCCGGAATTATCACCGCGGCGTTGACGCGCGGCGGAACGATGAGTGGCATCACTCCTTAACAGTTTCTTCAGCCGGTGAGTTTTTCGAGACCCGCTTTTTCAAAACAAACATTCAAGTGAACAAGTCAGCGGTCATTTGTATCGTTGCCGCAGTGCTTTGCGCTTTGGCGCTCTGGGAATCGGCAAGGGTCGGGTTTGCACGCACAGCCGCTCAGAATGCTCTACGCACAAACGACACCGGGGTTGCGGACCGGGCCGTGCGATCGTTACCGAATGACGCTGAGGTTCACGCCGCGCGCGGCATTGTGCTGCAACGCATTGAAAACTACCCGGAGGCAGGTCGCGAACTGGAACGCGCAATTCAATTGCGCCCGCGCGACTATTTTCTATGGATGATGTTGGGCGTGACCCGCGATCTTAATGACGATCAGCAAGGTGCGGTTTCGGCCCTACGTGAATCGGTTGCGCTGGCGCCCGCTTACGCAAAACCCCATTGGCTGCTGGGTAATCTGCTGTTGAGAATGGATCAGGTCGATGAAGCTTTCAAAGAACTACGCTTCGCCGCGGACAGAGATCTGTCGTTGCTGCCTAACGTGATCGATCTTGCCTGGGGCATGTCACATAGCGATGCAGCGCAAACCGTTGCGGCTATTTCTCCGCAGACCGATAATGCGCGCATCTCGCTGGCGGTCTTTCTGGCGGCGCATAAACAGGGGACAGCTGCTATCAATCAATTTCGCAATGGGAAATCGCTGTCTCTGCCTGACGCTGATCGGCTGACGTATGAGCTGATCGAATCAAAGTTCATTGGCGAAGCGTTTGAGGTGTGGACCAGGACTCACTGTGCGGCATGTAAGCCAGGGTCTCTTATCAACGGAAGTTTTGAAGACGATATTGATGTAGCACGAAACGGCTTTGGCTGGCAGATCTCGTCTGATGCGCCGAATGTGACACTCTCAGTCGACGCGTCTGAGCACGAAAGTGGAGCGAGGAGTCTGCGCCTCGATTTTCATGGCAGTTCGAATTCTGCGATCGCACTCGCAGCGCAGATTGTCATTGCTGATCCGGCCACCCGATATCGTCTCAGCTTTCAGGCGAAGACAAAATCTTTTGTGTCCGCTGGCGCGCCGCAGGTAAAGGTGATTGATGCTTCGAGTGATTCGGCACTCGTGTTGGGTCAGTCACCCAGCCTTTCAGATGTGAATTCGTGGCGGCCGTTTACGATTGAGTTCACGACCGGCCCCAATACCCGCGCGGTCCAGGCTGTGGTTTCGCGACCAGCGTGTCCGGCCAATCCGTGCGCCGCATTCGGAACGCTGTGGCTCGATTCGTTTTCAATTACAGCCGTTGAAACCTCAAAAGTAATTGACGCATCACGCGCACCGTGATAATTTGCGCGCTCGAGTGAAAAACGTTTAGAGTAGTTGACGCGATTAACAAAGCGAATTCTGCGTGAAGTTAAATCACCAAACT
>DASWQK010000693.1:0-9504 GCA_036403735.1 Pyrinomonadaceae bacterium | reverse complement strand
CGTGATCACTACTTTGACTGACGTGGTGAATGCGATGCAATTCTCTCCTGATGGCCACCTGTTGGCGATCGCTCGCGGCTCACGTGAAGACAATCGCGTCGATCTTTGGGATACGCAATCGGGAAATCTGCTGCGAACAATTAAGGGTTTCGACGGAGCTGTCTGGTCAGTCTCATTTTCTCCTGATGGGAAAATCCTGGTTACCGGCAGCGGCGGCGTGCATCAAGAGAAAATTGCTGCTAAGCGTTCAGCGCGCAACGGACGACCGTTCACGGAATTGAAATGGTGGGATCCGCTCACCGGCGAATTGAAACAACGACTCGAGTTGGCGGACGAGGATCTGGTCAGTATCGCGGCCATGCATTCACCCGATGGACAGCTGCTGGCCATGGTTGCAAATCGTGTGTCAACGGCAATGCTATTGCCGGACAATCGCGGAATCGCCCCCGGGGGGCCCGATGGCATAAGTCGATCAGTTTCGATACAGCAGTCGATGACCTTCGACTCTGACTTAAAAATACTGGACGCCCGGACCGGAGAAGTGAGGGCAAAACTCAAAGACGGATTCGCGTCCTCTCAGCTTCCGTTCTTCAGAGGTTCGTCGCGATCAGATCTCTTATCCTGGTTCCGTCAGCCGCTTCGCCCCATGGTCTTCTCGCCCGATGGCCGTCTCGTCGCCGGCTGGAACGCAACCGAGGTACTGCTTTGGAGCAGCAATAACGGATCAGAGTTGCTGAAAATAAAAAAGTTCAAAGGCCGTTTGAGCGCGATTGCTTTCTCGCCCAATGGCCATCTGCTGGCGGCGGCCATCGCAATGATTTCACACAAGGGCAATCAGACGGATATCAAGAGTGAGCTTCGCACCTGGGATGTAGCCACCGGCGCGCCAGGACAAGTATTGGCGCTCACGACGCCGGTCGTTTCGAGTTTGATCTTTGCGAACAATGGTCAACAGCTGTTCGTTGGTGGTTTGCAGAACGAAGACAATCACTCACATGCCAGTATGGAACTAGCTGACTTGCAAACGGGCAGTCTCGGCAAGTTGGTAGCCAGGGACGAAGGAACTGTGAGTTCAATTTGCGTGTCACCGGACGGCGCAACCATGGCATTTCAAACTGATGCTTCGACGGTAAAGTTACTCGAGACGCGGACCTGGCGAACCAGAAACACGCTGGGTAGTGATGACCAGGCAAGCTCCGGCGGCGCTCTGCGGCGTTTCCTGGTGACAGTCAAGAGTGTCACAGCCGTAGCGTTTCTGTCGGATGGCAAGACCGTGGTTGGCGAAATCGAAGATAGCGGAATCAAGCAATGGGACACGCGCACCGGTGAAACGAAGAAAACTTTGGCTGAGGAAGGTGAAGCTGGATCCGTCGCGGAGATTTCGACAAACGGAGCCGCAGTCGCCGAAGTGACGTCCGAGGAAACAGTGCGCCTGCGCAACATTGGCAGTGGCGAACAGCGCAACGTTCCTCTCGGTAACCGCAAAGCTCTGGTGATTGGGTTATCTGGTAACGGCGAAATTCTGGCGGTTGATTGTGCCGATGAAATAGTGCTGCTGAATGCCGGCAATCTGACGATGAGGCAATCGCTTAAAGGCATCCAGGACAGGATCACACACCTCGCGTTGTCCTTTGACGGCGACCTCTTGGCCGCGAGCACGTCTGACGGCGCCGTCAAAGTCTGGAATGTAAATGACGGGACTGTCAGACAGATCCGAGCGGCTGGCGGCGAAGTTTCAGCTCTCCGATTTGGTTCGAAAGACCAGACGCTGGCGTTCGCCCGGACGGACGGAACTCTGAGCGTGTGGAACCCTGAGAACAACGCCCTCAGTTTCGAAGTCAGGAAACACCAGGGCGCGGTCAATGCGATTGCATTCTCAAGAGATGGAACCCTAATGGCGACGGGTGGCGACGATCGAACCGCGATCATCTGGGAAGTCGCCTCGGCAAAAGCTCGCCGAACCTTGAAAGGTCACGACCTGGCGATTGCCTCGCTGGCGTTTTCCCCGGACGGAGCGATATTGGCGGTCGGTAGCGGTAACGCTTCCGTAGTTTTGTGGCAAGTTGCCGGCGGAAAACTGGATCGCGTATTGAAATAGCCTTTTTCTCTGAGTAGCGCGCGCATCTTGCCCGTGATTCACAGGTGAGACGCGCGGGTCACTTTCAAACTGACCCACGATTTGATTTGCGTTTCTCTTGCCAGAGAGCATAACTTGGCGGGCAAAATCCGAAACCCTTAGTCGAAAAAACTTACTCATGAGCAAACGACGCATAATCCTGGCATTAAGCGGTCTGTCCATTCTCCTTGGTCTTGGTCAGCATCAAGCTTCCGCTCAATCAACAATCATGAATGTGCCCTCGACCGACGTCGTTGCGGCAAAGAAGGTGTATGTCGAGATGGATTTCCTGACCAACTACGCCTGGCAACGAAAAGATTCTTTTCAGAATTACATTCCGCGCGCGGTGGTCGGTGTGGCGCGCAACGTCGAGGTGGGCGCGAACGTTTCATTCACTCATGTCTCTGGCCAGCAGTTGCCGATCGAAGTACAGCCGAATATCAAGTGGCAGTTCTATTCCAATGAAGGCGCGCACACTGCGGCCGCGGTCGGTTGCATTCTCTACGCGCCGATTACTCATCGAGCAGGCACGGATACTCTGGGCCAGTGTTACGTGGTGGGAAGCAAGCGCGTTAGCGGGCGATTTGGTCCGCGCTTTACCGGTGGAGGTTTTGCCTTGCTGGGCGCCGGAGCGGATCAGCAGACGAAGGGTGGCGCAATCGCGGGTTACGAACAACCGCTGGCAAAGAGAGTTTCTTTTCTGGTTGACTGGTTCAGTGGTGACAACCGGTTCGGTTACGTGAGTCCGGGCATTTCGATTACCACTTCAAAAACCACCGCGCTCACCACCGGATACGCCATCGCGAATCATGGCCGCGGAAAGAACGCGTTGTTCGTGTATTACGGCAAGCAGTTTTAGGAACGATCCTCGCCGTTTATTACCAGGTCAAGCCTTCAACAGAAAGTAATAATCGCGGGCGGACCCCTTGCCGCCGCTTATTGGCTGGCTTGGTCGCTCGCACACTGCGGACTCGCATGGATCGAATTTCCCAGCTCCTTAATGAACCAGTTGTCTTCGCTCACGGAGTTCGCGATTCTCGATTTCAGGCAAAGTCTCAAACCTGAGAATTGTCTTCACTCCGTTCTGATCTTCGATTCCCAGACCGTCTTCCATACCGTTCGTTCCGATCAGCGGTGCGATTCGCTCAACGTTGCTGACGAGATGCGATAGATGTCTCTCGTCGGCAGCCGTCTCACCGCCCAGGGCAATTTCAACGCTGCCAGCGTTGTGGCCTTTCGTTTCAAATCCGACTCCGACAAACGGAAGGTGTTCTTCCGCGATTTGAGCGCCAATATCGCCCACGACTTCGAGATGCGCGGGACGCAGCTGGTTACGCTTGCTAAACTCGCCAAGAAAAGTCTTCCACTGAGTGCGATCTACAAAGCCCAACATGATTCTCTTACTCCCTTCAGTTAACGAACAATTTAGGCAGCTCTTGAAGGTCGCCGCTGCTTCGAGGGTGACAACAAATCTTCCTGGCTTGAAGGATCACGCTGCGGGGTCGCGGCCAGCGCCCGGTGAGCATGACGCAATTCAAAGTACAGGCTTTCCGCTGACCGCTTTCCGGTAAAGAGCGCAAACCCGACAAAGACGATCGAGAGGCCGAGGAAAGCGATGAACAATCGCAGACTAAAGCCGAGTCTGACCGTGAGAAAGGTCAGAGCTGAGATCGAGATGAAAGCCAGGTTGAAAACGGTCGCACGGACGAGCCGGTGCTGATTTGTTCTCTGTTCAAGAGCTTCATAGACTTCCGGCCTCGCGGTCAGGATATCCACTCGCATCGCTAAGGGACTCGGCGAATCTTCGGACGGCGTTGGCCGTCCGCCTGCTATCCAGCTATAAGGTAAAGTGCTGATCGCCTTGTCAAAAATCAAACCGAACATGTACGCCACGCCAACCAGCGAGACTGAGATTTCGGTACTCCATTGTTTAAGCGCGTCAAGATGGAGCCACGCGAAACCGAAAACTGTGAGCACCATGAGCGACACCCAGATGAGCACCTGAAAACCGATCAGCACCAGCTCGAGAACGATGAAACTGTCTCTTAGTTCTTTCATTCGGCCCTCTTCGAGCGCCGGGGGAACTTTGAGTTTGAGACTTGCGCTGACTTCCGAAACTAATCGGTGTCCTGAGAGATGCGCAGTTTGCGGGTCGGAGTTAGTCTAGCTGAGAACGGTGTTGATGTCGCCCTTTGTTTCTCAGAAGTTCGAATTCTTGAGAGGAATAGAACCAAAACGACACGGTCGTAGCGGCAGATCAAGAAATCGTCGGAAAGCGACTGGTCATCCATTCAGTATCGGCAGTTGCGCGCCTGCGACGCGGGTCGCTAGCACCCCACGCGAGCTGCCCGCGCCAGGGACCCCACGCCGCTCTCGGTATTGATGACCTCATCCGCAGGAATCCAACTATTGGTAGTTAGGATCTTTCACCACCGCGATGAACGGCAAATTCCGATAGCGCTCGGCAAAATCCAATCCGTATCCGACGACGAATTTGTCGGGAATCTTGAAACCTAAATAATCGATCGGCACTTCTTTCTCACGACGTTCAAACTTGTCCAGCAAGGCCGCCAGCTTCACACTCGCCGCGCCGCGTGATTTCAAATTAGCCAGCAGATAACTCAGGGTGAGTCCGGTGTCGACGATATCCTCGACGACCAGGATGTGCCGGCCTTCGATGGCCACGTCCAGATCTTTAAGGATGCGAACTTCTCCTGACGTGCGCATGCTTGCGCCGTAACTTGAGATCGCCATGAACTCAAGGCCGAGCGGAATCTCCGCCGCGCGCATTAAGTCGCTCAGGAAAATGCAGGCGCCCTTCAACACGCCGATCAAGAGAGGGTTGAGTCCCGCGTAATCACGCGCGACTTCGACGCCCAGCTGCTTAATGCGCTGTTGGATCTCCTCGGAACTGATCAGGACCTCAAGGTTCGGGTTGCTGAACTCAGACATGATTCTTGCTTCTGATGTTGCCACTATTTGTTTTTCCCTTCAAAAGATGTCGTTGCGGTATCTCCCTCTTCACGTCCCCAACATACTTCACTGAGTAGCGTTCAATAAACGTCGATTGCGTAACCAAGGTAACGGACATGAGGTCCGAAGGACCGTCATTCAATAGCCACGGCCGTAAGCCGTGGAATTCTGCGACAAAGTTAATCCAGCGCCGAAGGTGCGGCATTTGTTCACATTCGTTGCGAAGTTAATGGCTGCCCTGCGGGCCTTGATTTCAAAATAACACGTTGAATCCACGGCCTGACGGCCGCGGCTATTGAATGACGCGCCTTCGCCGCTCTTCTGCTTATTCCTGGATTGCGCCCTCCGCAATGCTGCGAGATACTATTGAAGCTCTCCGTCGCAGGTCAATCATAAGTTATCTTTGGCTTGTTATATTTTCAAGACAACAAATCTCCAAGACAGATTACGATGAAAACATTTATTCAGAAAAACTCCGGCGGGCGTTTGCGGCAAATGTTTTTGCTGTTGATGCTGGTGTTCGCCGGCGCCACCTCGGTGTTTGCCCAGCCGGCTGCCAAACCGCAGACTAGTCCGGCGCAAGCTGGCGGCGCTGATGCTCATGCACGCGTCACCGAAACGCTGATTGACGCCGCGATCGCTGATGACCCGGCGGTCGATAAGATGTTGGCCGTTTACGCGCCGAAAGTTCGCGAACTCGACAACGTAATCGGCAAACTGCAGGGCGAGTTGCGCAAAGGTGGTGTGGGCGCGGGTTCCCTCGGCAATTTCGTTACCGATGGCATTCTCGCTGAATCGCGGGCGAAGCTGGGCAACTCATTCGTGCTGGCAGTTACTAACGCCGGCGGACTGCGCAAGAACGCGATTGCTGAAGGCGAGTTGCGACAGCGAGACATTTTCGAATTGCTGCCGTTTGAAAATGCTCTAGTCCAGTTCGATATGACCGGTGCGCAGGTCCTGGCATTGCTGAAACAGGTCGTTTCGCATCGCGACGCGCAGGCGGGTGCGCGCATTAAGTATGTCAACGATGCTGCTAACCGGCCGCAGCTTGCCAGCGTACGGCTGTTGATCGATGGTCAGGAGAAGGAAATCGATCCCGCCGCGACTTATAAAGTGGTGTCCATCGATTACCTTTGGAAGCGTAGCTCAACGATACCCTCTGAAACCGAAGGGAACTATTCAGTGTTGAATCAGGCGAAGAAAATCGAGCCGCTGGGACTTACCATACGCGACGCGATTATTCATTACGTGAAGTCGGAAACAGCTGCCGGACGCGACATCAAGACCAACCTCGACGGGCGATTCATGTTAGACAAAACCGCGACTCCTAATCCGCAGGAGGCGCGCCAATGATCACCCGAAGGTTTTTCTTAAAGAGTTCTTTGGTCAGCGGTGCGGCGCTCGCTTTGCCGGGCACTGTGTCCAGCTTAATTTCAGCGCGAGCATGGTCGGTGTTGGCTGAGCCGCTGCTCGAAGTAGCTGCCGGCGAAACGCTCATCACGATCCTTCATACCAACGATACGCACTCGCAGATCGATCCAGTCGCCGACAGCGACAAACAGTACGGCGGCAAAGGTGGGGTTGCGCGGCGTGCGACGCTGGTCAAGCGCGTGCGCAAAGAAAACCCGAACACGCTTTTGATTGACGCGGGCGATGTATTTCAGGGCACGCCGTACTTCAACTTCTATAAAGGTGAGGTCGAGTACAAGGCGATGTCGTTGATTGGCTATGACGTGGTCACACTGGGCAATCACGATTTCGATAACGGCGTTGCCGGGCTGGTGGCGGCGATGAAGTTTGCAAACTTTGATTTCGTCTCGACGAACTACGATTTTCGCGGCACGCCTCTTGAGACTCTGATAAAGCCTTACGTCGTGCGTACGCTCGGGAATGTGCGCATCGGACTTTTTGGGATGGGAATCAGTCCTGACAATTTGATTACGCCGGAAAACTTCAAAGGTGTTAAGTACCTGGATCCGGTGCAGATGAGTCGTGACGTGGTGCGTCTGTTGCGCGAGCAGGAGAAGTGCCAGTTGGTGGTGGGCATGTCGCACCTGGGTTATTACGCGAATCCGCAACACGGCGAGATTGGCGATACGCAAGTGTCCGCGCAAGTCAGCGGCATCGATTTTATCGCCAGCGGTCACACCCACACGTTCATGGAAAAACCTGTGCTGCAAAAAAATCCGGAAGGCAAAGATACGATCATTTTCCAGGTCGGCAAGAGCGGCATCTATGTCGGGCGCATAGATTTCAAGTTGAAAGATGGGAAAGTGATTGCATCCGCTGGCAGGTTGCTGGATTTGCGGGACGAGTCACTGACGTAATTACGATTGTCTTCTCCCTTCTCTCCTTGGGAGAAGGGCTGGGGATGAGGGCTTAGGAGAGGCGCAGTTTTTCTTGGTTTCATTGTGCTGCAAGGAAGGCCCGTCAGTTCAACGACAAATAAAAAAATCAGGTGGGGCGCGCCGTCTATGCCCTCACCCCAACCCTCTCCCAATGGGAGAGGGAGCAAAGACATACAACCATGGCTGACGAAGCAACCAGAGATCGAGTTCGCGCGCTGGTGCGTGATGTGTTGAGTAAGACGATGCCGGACTCAGCGGATCAACCTGTAGCGCAGCCGAAGATGGCGGGCAGTAGCCCGCCTCTAAACAGGTCAGTCGGAGGGGCAGTCACTCGTGATGAGTCGGCCAAGCTCGTCATTACGGAAGACGATGTGCGTGGGCTCGAGCGTGGCGCAGTCCTGCGAATCGCGGAAGGCGCGCGTCTGACGCCGCTGGCCGCAGACATCGTCAACGAAAAAGGAATTGAATTGGTTCGCCGCGTGCCGCGCGCGGGATCGAATCAGCATAAGACGATCGCCGTCGGTGCCGACCATGGCGGTTATGCGATGAAGGAAGAGCTGAAGAGCTTTCTCTCCGAACTCGGTCATCGCGTCAACGACTTTGGAACTGATTCTGAGAGCGCGGTCGATTATCCGGACTTTGCTCATGCTGTCGCGCGCGCAGTCGCTGACCATTCAGTCGATGTTGGAATTGTGATCGACGGCGCCGGGGTGGGCTCGGCAATGACGGCTAACAAAGTGCCGGGTGTGCGCGCTGCGGCCTGTTATTCACCTGAGGTCGCGCGCAATTCTCGCGAGCATAACGGTGCGAATGTACTGACGCTCGGCAGCAAAACAATTTCAACCGATCAGATGCGCGAGATTGTGCGCGCCTGGCTGGCGACCGAACTCACCGAAGATCGCCACCGCAAACGCGTCGGCAAGATCGAAGCTATCGAGCGACAGTATCAAAGGTAAACGTTTGGAGTCCCGCCTTTAGGCGGCCGCCTGAAGGCCGAACTCCAAACTCTCAACAGTTTGGGCCGGAGCCGTTGAAACGGCTATCATGGCGCTAGCTTCTGCTACCACCTCGCTGACTGAAGCAAGGTGTGAATGAGATCAATGCCCTATTCATCCAACGGCGATTTTGAACAACTGGTCGAGCAGATCACCGATGTGATCTACGCACGCCTGAATGGCGAGCACTCCGATCAGGAGCAGATGTGCGGCTGCACGTCCGAATGTTTTCATCGCTGTCCTGAGCGCATGCATCGGGTTGTCGACGCCGGCGCCGCGCGTATCGGATTGGTTCTGGGCCAGACGGCGTCAGCGCGCGATTGGGCCAGCTTGATCGACCATACCTTGCTCAAGCCGGACGCTTCGCAAACTGAAATCAAACATCTCTGTGAAGAGGCCGCGCAATATCACTTTGCGTCTGTGTGTGTGAACCCGACCTGGGTCCGCGCAAGCGCCTGCCACTTGCAAGGCAGCGGCGTTCCCGTCTGCACGGTGATAGGTTTCCCGCTGGGCGCGACGCTGCCGGACGTGAAAGCCTACGAAGCGCGCCGCGCGATCATGGACGGCGCGCGCGAAGTCGACATGGTCATCAATGTCGGCGCGCTCAAGAGCGGTGACGATTGTCTGGTCGAGCACGATATTCGATCCGTGGTTGAAGTCGCGCACGAATACGACGTGACTTGCAAAGTGATCATCGAGACGGCGTTGTTAACTGACGATGAGAAAGTGCGGGCATGCCAGGCCGCCAAAAGTGCCGGCGCTGACTTTGTCAAGACTTCGACCGGATTCTCGAAAGGCGGTGCAACTGTGGCCGACATCGCTTTGATGCGACGGGTAGTCGGACCGGAACTTGGCGTAAAGGCCTCAGGTGGCGTCAAGAACATCGATGACGCGCGCGCGATGGTCGAAGCCGGTGCTACGCGTATCGGCGCCAGTGTCGGAGTCAAGATTGCCCAGGAAGCAGCCGGCGTCAAAAGCAACGGTCGTGGCTCGTTGGCATACTAACCATGGAAGTACCGGCTAAGTAGATCTTCTCGGAATTGCAAATTGAAAATTGGAAACTGAAAATTGC
>DASWQK010000692.1:0-3743 GCA_036403735.1 Pyrinomonadaceae bacterium | reverse complement strand
CTGTCCGCGTCAACGCAAGGTGGCGCTCAAGCAGTACGTTCATCTGCGCATTGTCGCCAGTCACGTCCATCGGAACGTTGGGCTGAATGCCAGCAACCGTGAGCGCATTATCCCGATTTATGACACGCGGTACCTGAGCGTGTGGACTCAGCACTCCCGACGCCGCGATGAGAACCACGCCGACGGTCAAGATGCACACGATTGGTATCAGTAACCTGCGACGAATCAGGAAGAGTGCGATTGCCACATTGGAAACCAGAATCAACAAACTGACCGAATAGATTCCGCCCCAGCGCGCGGTCTGAATCATCATGGGATGAAACGCCTGCGAATAACCGATCGCATTCCAGACTTGTCCCGTGACTACATAACGCAACCAATCAAATGAAATCCACAGGAAGGGAATTAGAATCAATGCGCTGACGCCGAAGCGGGCAATTAGACCTGGAGCAAATGCACAGCAAAGGGCAGGGAACAGAGCTACGAGCAGGATGGGCAACAGCATCAGCGGATATGCCAACCAGGCGCTGATGTGCGCGTAGTGGATCATTGGATACGTCAGCCACCAGCACGTTCCATAAAAAAAGATCGTGCCCCACAACCAACCCGCTACGAATGCTCTTCGCGTTGTAACGGAGCGTGCAATGACTATTAACAAGGGCGTGAGGCTGATCCATGCTAAGAACCACAGATCGAAATCTGGAAATGAAAGCACCGTGAGCAGTGCGGAAGCTGACACCAGCGATGCTTCGGCTGGAGTCGGAAGACTCGCTCTAATCGCGGACCAGACGCGAAATTCCCTGGGCTGAGTCATGATCTCGCGTTCAGTCACGCCCAGAGTCTAGCAGTATCACGATGTAGCGCTAAGGATGGCGCAGCTTCAAATTCTGGAAGTGAGATTGACTTGGGGCTCACCTTGAAAAATTTTTCTGGAACGAGCGAGACGACCCTGCTCAACATGCGGTTTGAGCGGTCAAGTTACAAAACGCGGCACTGTCAGAGTGACAAAATTCGTCTTTTTGACAGTTGCGAGTATTCGCAGATGAATACGTTCCTCACTTTGACGTGGCGGAAAGGGCACATCGAAGGAAACTGTCTTACTACCGATATTAGTTGGGGTTTAGTTCTCCGGCTGAAAGAGCCCTAAATGCAGGAGAACCCGGTCATTTCTGACCGGGTTCCAAGAAGGGGGGATTAAACTGAAGGATCGCTCGGCGGGCGGCTGGCGCAGCGGCTTGCAGCGCTCAGAGAAGTGATGGCGGCGGGGGCACGTTTGTTTGCGTGCTAGCCATTCTTATGCTCAGCACTTCCCGTGCCGTTCGGCGAACCAAGAGCCAGGGGCGAGGAGCGAAGGACTGTTATTTGGGTTTTCGCTCATTGATTGAAGAGCTCTAAACGCAGGAGAACCCGGTCATTTCTGACCGGGTTCCAAGAAGGGGGGATTAAACTGAAGGATCGCTCGGCGGGCGGCTGGCGCAGCGGCTTGCGGCGCTCAGAGAAGTGATGGCGGCGGGGGCACGTTTGTTTGCGTGCTAGCCATTATTATGCCTAGCACTTCCCGTGCCGTTCGGCGAGCAAAGGGCGAAGAGCAAGGGGCAAAGTGAGTAGGAGCTGAGCTCGCCATTCAGAGGCGAATGAGAATTCGATAGGGGAATACGGCAAAGAAAAAAGCCAGGCGCAGAAAGCTGCACCTGGCTCTTTGCCCTTTGCTCTTAACCCTACGGCCGGCCCATCGTCACCTGTCTCTGCAGGGCCATCGCTTCCTGATTGTCCGGATCGATTGCGATCGCGCTGGCCGCATATTTCTTCGCCTCGGCAACGTCGCCACGTTCCAGAAAAATTCGACCCAACAGGATATGCGCGTCTATTAAAGGATGATTGTATTCCCAGAAGATAGCCGTCTTTAGGGCAGCAATCGCCGCTTCCTGATCACCGCGGCGCTGATCAATTCTGCCAGTTATCAGAAACGCTTCCGCAGTTGTCGGTTCCATATTCAGGAGCTTGCGAATCTCGGCCAGCGCTTCGTCATCGAGACCCTGTTGATACAAGTCGCGAATCTTGGTCAATTCCTGCTGCGCGTTGTTCGCGTTCGTTGCTTCAATCGCCTTGACGCGATTGAGGTCTGATATGTCGATCTCATTAATCACGTCGCGCGATCGCAGATTGACATTGGTGACCGACTGCGATTTCTGCCACTCAGTTTCCCACTTCCCATAACTCTGCAAATTCTTACGCGCCAGGTTATCGGCCGCAGTCGCGGCGGGGGCGTTGTTCGCTCGCTCCTGTGCCTTTGCCAAAAGGAAATACGCCTGTCCATCTCGTTGATCGACGGCAATCACTTTTTCGAGTTTTGTTGCCGCGTCAGCATATTTTTCATTCAGGAACAGCGCGTAGGCCAGATTGAAGAGTACGGTCGTGTCGTCAGGCGAAGAATCCGCGGCCCGAGACAGAAGCGTGATGCCCTGGACCAGCAGACGCGTTCGCTCTTCGGGTTTCTTTTCATTGCGCGCGGCTTCAACTGAAACAGCTCCCGCGTTGTTGTAAACGCCGACCAGCGGCATCACCTTTTCGTCGGCCAGGGGAACCAAAGTCGCGAGCGCATGTTGAATATCCGCGGTCTTCCAATAGGCGAGGCCCGCGTAGAACTGAGCCTCGTTGTAATGCGGCTCCTTCTTCTGGAGCATCATGAAATACTCGATGGCTTCCTTCCATTGCGACTGGTTGAAATAGAACCAGCCCAACTCGAAAGCGGCTTCGGGATAAACGGCGCCGCCGTTGTCTTTGCCGTAAAGCTTTAAGGCGTTCTTGAAATAGATCGCGCGCGTTGCTTCGCGCTCACCGGTCATCGAGCCCTTCATGTAAGCCTCGAACGCCTGCGTCGGGACCTTGGTCGCTTCCTGGATCAGGTTGTTGCGCGAAAATGAAAGCGCTTTGTCTCGCTGAAACAGAATCTGATAGGCCAGCTCGCCATGAATCTTCTGAAGCTCTTTAACATTGTCGGCGAAGTCGTATTGTCGTGGCGCCCAGGAGCCATCAAAATTGTCACCGGCCAGTCGGCCTTCGTTTACCCGAATGACTTTCGCCTGGCCCATAATCATTGCCGTCGGCACCTCCGCTGGTTTTGATTTGTCTGTTGCAACCGCAGCCGGCGTCAACGTCACGTTGTAAGTTCCAAACACAATCATCGACGCTTTGAGTTCTCTCGCGATCTTGATCGCCGTGGCGCGCGACGGAATGACAGTCAAAGGCAGACGCAATCTTTGATAAGCGACGGCGCGCTCGTCACTCGAGACGACGATGATTCCGGGCTTGTCCAACAAAGACGTTAGCGAGTCAGCAAAGCTTTCGCCGATCCAGTTGTACTCCGGATGATCTGACGTGTTTTCGAATGGCAGGACTAGCACAATCTCGGCCGCCGAATTAGTTTGAGCTCTATTATTCTGAGGACAAATCGCCAACGCAAAACCAATCGCAAGAAGGGTAATGGCGGCGCAAACTTTCTTTCGAATCATCAATAAATCCTTCGTTTTCTTTAGTAAATTCGCGGTGGAAACTTCGATGCTCGTATGATAACAGCGGTTGGACGGAAGCGGCTAGTTTGGAGTTCCGCGTTTACGCGGCGCCCCTTTCTCCCGGCCGCCTGAAGGCGGAACTCCAAACGATTAAGGCGTTGCTTCGTTAACAACCAGTTGATTGTCGACGTTGGTGACGCCTTTGATAGCGCGGATGACTTTTTCAACCCG
>DASWQK010000691.1:0-9788 GCA_036403735.1 Pyrinomonadaceae bacterium | reverse complement strand
TCAATTTTCGTCCGACTCCGGTAAACGTGCCGTAGGTGCCGAGGCCCGCCACAAAATGAGTTATTCGCCCTTCGGTCTGTCTCCAGATTTCCGGCCCGGTGGTTTCGTAATGCGCGCGCCAATTAGCGTCGTTAGTATACTGATCGGCGTAGAAATATTTAGTCGGGTCGCGCGTGGCCATTTCCCTCGCCATGATTTGCGCGCCATCCGAGCCCTGCAACGGATCCGTTTCAATTATCTCAGCGCCGTGAAATCGCAGAATGCGTTTGCGCTCCGGGCTCGCATTGGCCGGCAAACAAAGCGTCACTCGATATCCACGCGCGGCGCCCAGCATTGCATAAGCAATTCCCGTGTTGCCACTGGTGGCGTCAAGAATGACTTTGCCGGGATAGAGATGGCCGCTCTGTTCACCGTCGATAATCATCGCGAGGGCCGGCCGATCTTTGACTGAGCCTCCCGGATTTAGGTGTTCAGCTTTGACCAGAACTTCGACGCCCACAGGCAAGTCGCGAGTAACCCGACGCAGACGCAGTAACGGCGTGTTACCGATCTGTGATTCGAGATCACAAGAGCGCCAGCGTTCCTTAGTTTCAAGACCGTCGGGTATTTCCGCTTCAATTATCATAAGTCCAAAAGCAAAACCGGCCGCGAACCTTTGCAGTTGCGACCGGTCTCGAAAAACTGTTTGTGCGGTTGGCTAAATCACCTTATGACACGCAAACAAGTTTCGCCCGGCCCGCTCTCCCGATAAGTCGGGAAAGCAAAGGTACAGGCGCACCAATAATAGTAGTAATACATGCGCGTCAGTGGTTTGGTATCTTGCACGCAAAAACTATAGGCGTTGCCTGAAAAGAGTGTCAAGGAGCTCAGGTTAGATCACGGTTGGTATTCAGCAGTAGCAGTTCAAGTCATCATTGCATGAACTGGTCGATGTCATGGAGCGAACTCTAGGCCCGTAGGGTCCGAATGTTTATAGCTCCAGGGCGATTTCAGGTTTAGAAAGCTCCTTTAGGAGCGCGATGTGAGTTACAGTCATCGAACATCTCGCTCCTAACTGAGCTTGGAGTCATATTAGACGGCGGTTCTATAAACATTCCGCTCCTAACGGAGCTAAACCGTCATCGATCAAGCTCCGAAACCGCGTTTACCAATTCACCAAAAATTCCCGCAGCGTCCGATACATGCTATCAAACGAATCGGCGCAGAACAGCACGGGTTGAAAATGTGTCGGATCATATTCTTCTGACGATGCAGCTTCGAGATCAAACGGTCGCAACCTGGCGCTACGCATCTCATCCAATTCCCCGGCTGATGACAACAGGCCGGTGCCGTAGGCTTTAACCTCGCCGTCTTCCCGCAGCACGCCAAATTCGATCGTGAACCAGTAGACCCGCGAAAGCTTCTCCAGAGCTGCCGATGAAGTGGTTCGTTTCACTGCTTGTCCAAACAGGCGATTCAGCTCGGCCAGGCGTTCGCTCGCGAGCGTCACGCCGTGGCCCACGATTTCATGGACCACGTCCGGTTCCGGCGTATATAAAGGCGTCGAGTGGTGCCGGATGTACTGCGTGCAGAGAAAGACTCCGTCGGCGAGATTCTCAAGAAACACGCGCGGCTGGACCAGGCCAGCGACCGGCTCGAGTCTAAAACCGCTAATCGCTTTTACTCTCTCGTTTATTTCGCGCAGCTGCGGGATTCGATCGGGCGCGAAGCTTAACTTTTTCAGACACTCGCGATACTCAGCGCAGGCATGTAGTTGATGGGCCGGCTGCAACGCTTTCCAGATAATCTCCCAAACCTGATGCTCCTCGATAGTATAAGGAGCATCAGGAATGGGGTCGCGGGGGTGATACTTCATCGCGATTTGCGCGATTTGATTGCGCCGGCGGCGATACTCGGGATCACGAAAGCCGGGATGGTCGGGATCGAGTTGAACAATATCGTTCCGATCCAAAACGGATTCATCCGTGACCAGTCGCCCGTCGACGTGATCGAGTAGGATTGAAGATTGAGATTCAGCCATATGATCTCTCCGGTTAGAGCTTAGAAATTAGAGCCCGGCAATCAACCAAGCTCGAAGCCCTCGTTCTAAAAAACTAAAACGGCCACCGATCCTTCACTCGGAAGGACCGATGGCCGGTTGAATTTGTCCGCGAGTTTTCGCTTACTCGTCTCGCGACAGCATCGTCCGACCGTCCCTCCAGGCGGAGAGCGGATAGTAATAATAATAACGATGGCTGTAGCGTTGACTCATCACTCTTGTCATGCGCGTCTTCGTCGCGCTGCACACCCAATGTAAACATCTCGATACGGCCAGTCAAGCTGTTTTGCGACTTGCGCGACTATGTGTTTTGATTGCGGCGATGCCAGTGTCAGAAGCCCGCGCGTAAGCACGGGCCGGTTTTCAAAGACGCCCTCCCTGACGAGTCGGGCTTCTGATACGCCATCCTAAAGACAATGCCAATCCTTAAGAAACGCGATCACCAAACTGAGTCACGGCTGCTGCTCGAATCTGACGATCCGGTTGAGCTGCCGCCGGCCGATGTCGCGGACAATGCCGTGCTCGTGCAGTTCGATAAATTCAAACCATTCATTCCGGAATTGATCGAGGCTTTGCGATCAGGAACGATCGCCGAGCCCGTCCCCGTGATGAATGACGGATCCACGTTCATGATTCACGGTGAGACGCGTACTTTTTGGGTGAAGCTGTGGCACGCCGCGGGAACTGACCTGATCAAAATCGAGCGCGCGCAGGTGATCAGTTGTTTGCCGTCAACTCGCGGCACGACCGTCTTTATCGACGACGAATGATGGGACTAAAGAAGTTTTCGTCAGTTTGACGCCCTTCTCCCTTTGGGAGAAGGGCTGGGGATGAGGGTCTACTGGGACCGCGACGCGTACTTACGCCCTCACCCTTTCCCTCTCCCATTGGGAGAGGGAATAATCAGCTACTGCCCGCCTTTTCGACGATGAGTGATATCCCGGAAATAGTTCTGAAACTGGCTGAAGCAATTCGCGATGCCGAAGGTCGCGCCTTGCTCGTGGGCGGATGCGTGCGCGACGAGTTGATGCGCCGCCAGCCGAAGGATTGGGACGTTGAAATTTACGGAGTCGATCCGTTGCGACTCAGAGAAATACTTGAACGATTCGGAGAGGTCAACGTTGTCGGCGAAGCCTTCACCGTTTACAAAATCGGCCCGCATCTAGATATCTCGCTGCCTCGTCGCGAACGCAAGACAGGGCGCGGTCATCGCGCGTTCATCGTCGAAGGCGATCCCGCGATGACTATCGAAGATGCGACCTCACGCCGCGATTTCACAATTAACGCGATTCTCCAGGATCCGCTGACGGGCGAAGTCCTCGATCCATTTCGTGGGCGTGAAGATCTCGACGCAAAAATCCTGCGGGCGGTCTCGCCCAAAACATTTGGTGAAGATAGTCTGCGGGTCCTGCGCGCCGCTCAATTTGCTGCCCGGTTTGAATTCGATATCGAGGAGCAGACACTCGATCTCTGTCGCTCGATCGATTTGTCGGACTTACCGGCAGAACGCATTTGGGGCGAGATCGAGAAGCTTCTGCTGCGGGCGCAGCGACCGTCGAAGGGACTCGATTGGTTGCGCCGGCTCGGCGCGCTCGATCAACTCTTTCCCGAACTGAAGGCCCTTATTGATGTCCCTCAAGATCCTGAATGGCATCCCGAAGGCGATGTCTTTGTTCATACCTGCCTGGTCATCGATCGTGCGCGTGAGCTGGTTGACGACCTGGATTACCCACGGCAGGTGACCGTAATGCTGGCGGCGCTTTGTCATGATTTCGGCAAACCGGAAACGACCGCGTTCGTCGAGGGCCGCATCCGTTCGCGCGAACACGAAGAAGCCGGGGTCGAACCAACGAACACGTTTCTCGACCGATTGAACATTCATACGTTGGACGGATATGACATGCGCGCTCAGGTGAAAGCTCTGGTGCGCGATCATCTGAAGCCGGGCGAGTTCTACAAGAAGCGTGATGAAGTTGGGGACGGCGCGTTCCGCCGTCTCGCACGCAAATGCGAGCTTGAGCTTCTGTATCGCGTGGCGCGGGCGGATTCACTTGGCCGCAACGCCGAGTATGTCCCCAGCGAAAAATGGTACACGGCCGAGGCTCAGGAATGGTTCATTGCGCGCGCGAGAGAGTTGGAGGTTTCATCACAACCACCGGCGCCGATTCTGCTCGGGCGGCATCTGTTAGAGATGGGGCTGGAACCGGGGCCGCGCATCGGCGAAATCACCAAAGCGGTTTACGAGATGCAGTTGGATGGGCGGGTGCTTGATCTCGACGGTGCGAAAGAAGCGGCAAAAGAGATGATGTCCACAGATTACACAGATTACACAGATGAAAAAATCAAAGGGCAAAAATGATTGCGATCGTGAGATGATTATGCAGGCAACAACTGTTATCCGGCCGGAAGATGGAGAACCTAACCAACTTCGAATACACATTTGCGAAGGAGCTTTCCGGGCGTGATCCCAGAACATACGCGATAATCGGCGCAGCGATGGAGGTTCACAAACATCTCGGTTGCGGCTTTCTTGAATCGGTTTATCAAGAGGCGCTTGCGATTGAGTTAGACTCACGAGGAATCCCTTTCAGACGCGAGGTGCGACTGCCGGTAAGTTATAAAGGACAATCTCTGACATCAAGCTTCTGCGCTGACTTCATTTGCTTTGATTCGTTGGTCGTTGAATTGAAGGCCCTTGCCAAAATGACGGGAAAAGAGGAATCGCAATTGATTAACTATCTGAAGGCTACCGGCCATAAAGTAGGTTTGCTACTCAACTTCGGTGCGAGGAGTCTTGAACACCGCCGCTTGGTTTTCTAAATCTGTGTAATCTGTGTAATCTGTGGACTCATATGATTGAACTTCAACTTACCGACGACCACGATGCGCTGGTGCAAACCGTACGCGAGTTCGCGCAGAAAGAGGTTGCGCCTTACATCAAGGAATGGGACGAGAAGCAGGAATCGCATCGCGAGATTTTTGAGAAGATGGCCGCGCTGAACCTGCTCGGCGTTTGCATACCCGAACAATACGGCGGCGCCGGCTTTGATTACATTTCGCTGGGTCTTGTCTGCGAAGAACTCGAAGCCGTGGACACGTCTTTGCGCGTGGCCATGTCCGTGCACACGGGTTTGAATTCGCTGACGCTCTACACCTGGGGCACGGAAGAACAGAAACAAAAGTATCTGGTGCCGCAAGCGAAGGGCGAGAAGTTGGCGACGTATGGGTTGACTGAACCCGGCGCCGGATCGGACGTGGTAGGCGCGCGTTCGACCGCTCGGCGCGAAGGCGACGAGTACGTTTTGAATGGCGAGAAGATGTGGATCAGCCTCGCCGGCTTCGCGGACAACTTTCTTTTCTTCTGCTGGACTGATGAAGAAAAAAGGCGCCAGCGAGATCACTCCGGCATGTCGTGTTTCATCGTCGAGCGTACGATGAAAGGATTCACCTCGGGAACGATTCACGGCAAGCTCGGAATTCGCGCGGGCAACACCGGATATTTTTCTTTGCAAGACGTGCGCGTGCCGAAAGAGAATTTGGTTGGTGAAGAAGGAGAAGGTTTTAAGATCGCGATGTTCGCGCTCGAGCAGGGAAGGTTCACTGTCGCGGCCGGCGCGACTGGAGTGATTCGCGCGTCACGCGACGCCTCGGTCGCCTACGCCAACGAGCGCGAAACCTTTGGGACCAAGATCGCCAATCATCAATTGGTGAAACAGAAAATCGCGAACATGGAAGCTGACTATGAGATGTCCCGACTGCTATGGCTGAAAGCTGGATGGTTGAAGAACCTGGGGCAACCTAGCGGCCGCGCGACCAGCTTAGCAAAGTGGCAGGCAACCGTGCGCAGCGAGAAGGCGGCGTCGATGGCCATCGAGGTTCATGGCGCCAACGGCTACTCGAATGACTATCCGGTCGAGCGCTATTTGCGAAACTGCAAAGCCGCAGTCATCTATGAAGGGACGCGCGACATTCACACGTTGATGCAAGCTGACTGGGCTTTGGGATTAAAGAAAGAAAAGCCGGCGCGAAAGACCCTGCCGGCCTGGCAACCGGCGGACTCGCATCGAACAGTCGCGCTGTGATCGTTGGAAAGTCTATCGTCCGTTTTGCGCCACTGCCTGCTGCACCACGGATTCGATCTCATCCAGAGAAAAAGGTTTGGTGAGATAAGCGAACGCGCCGAGCTTTATCAACGATTCCTGATCTTCTTCCTGGGCTTTTCCGGAGATAAGGATGACCGGCGTGTTCAGGTCCCTGGCCTTAACCCGTTTCAATAACTCGATGCCCGTCAGTCCCGGCATCGCCAAGTCAGTCAGCACCACATCGTAGTCTTCGATTTCGAGATATTGAAGCGCCTGCTCAGCCGTGCTGGCGGTGTTGCATTCGTAGTTCTCGGAAAGAAGATCCAGCAGGATTCCGCGAACCGCTGCGTCATCGTCAACAATCAGAATGGTCGGCATCGCGGTCATTGTAAACGTCTTCTGCGTGTAATGCGAGGCGTGGAAGCAAAAACCACAGCAAGCGATGCTAAGTTCTTCGTATTGCGCAGAACCAGTTAGCTCATATCATCTACGCGCTTCGAATATTCGGTTGAAGGGCGTTTCTGTCGTGCGCCGGAATTCTTTGAAACCACTGGCGAGGACGGTACTTCGCAGTGCCTCTTCAGTGGCCACGGCGCCGAGCGCTGGTCCATCGTGCGCCAACGAATTCGAGGTGCAACACAAAGTCGACGCTGCGGCAAATGTGCGGCCGATGGGATTGAAGTTTTCTTCGACAGTGTTGCCGGCCATCGGCTCAACGATCAGAGCCGATCCGTCCGGCGCCAGCACTTCGCTGGCCCGCGCCGCGGCGCCCACGGGATCGCCCATGTCATGCAGGCAATCAAAGAAGCAAATCAGATCGAATTGTTCGTCGGGAATATGCGCGGCATCTGAGACCGCAAACGAGACTCGATCAGAGACGCCCGCTGCTTCGGCCATGTTCCGCGCCTGTTTGATTGAAGCTTCATGATTGTCAAAGCCCCAAAAGCGCGAATTCGGAAACGCCTGGGCCATGATGATGGTTGAGGCGCCATGGCCGCAGCCGACATCCGCGACCTTGCCGCCTGTCTTTAGTTTCTCTTCGACCCCGGCAAGTGAGGGAATCCAGGATGCGACCAGATGCGCAGAGTAGCCGGGCCGGAAAAATTTTTCCGTGCCGATGAAAAGATCAGGATCGTGTTCGCCCCAACGCATCCCGCCACCATTGCGGAAGTATTCTTCGATGCGGGGCACCGCCGCCGTCATCGCCTTGACTACGAAAAAGCCGCCACCGACATAAAACGGACTGTGCTCGTCCGTAAGCGCCACGGCTTGCTCTGGCGTGAGGCTGTACGCTCCGCTTGCCGTGTCGTACTCAACATAACCACCCGCCGCCTGATTAATGAGCCATTCCCGCACATACCTTTCATTGGTATTTGTCCGTTGGGCCAATTCGGCCGGCGTCGCTGGTCCACCCGCAGCGAGCGCCTGATAGAGTCCCAGCTTCTGTCCAAGGTAAACAAGCGCGGAACTGAGGGACGCGCCAAAGTCCGAAACGACCTTACCCAGAAACGCATTCATCTTCTCTTCGTTAATCGCAGTTTGTTGGATTGCTGCCGGCATAATGATCTCCTGACTTTTCGGTTGAAGTATTTTCTGGCGGGGGATGTCGGCGGTTTTTTACGCCAGTTAACGGAGCAAGTCAAACGAAGGAGCACAAAGCCGCGCGAACCAGAGGTTGGAAAAGTGGCGCGCTCCTCTGATAGTATGACGCCGCTTTCTTCAATCTAAAAAATTTTTAGTTTGGAAATCATCGCGCGCAATTCTGCGCACAGGAGACAAAAAATGGCGGCAGAAGTAAGAACCGAACGTGAACTGTCATTGGATTTTTTGCGCGTGACAGAAGCGGCGGCCATCGCGGCCGCACGCACCATGGGCCAGGGCGATCGCAAGTATTCCGATCAAGTTGCAGTCGAGGCGATGCGCGAAGTCATGGACACCGTTCCAATGCGCGGCCGGATTGTGATCGGCGAGGGCGAACGTGACGAAGCGCCCATGCTTTTCATCGGCGAGGAAGTCGGCGGTGGGTTCGGAGTCGGCGAAGAGATGGCTGCCTCTTGTCCCGAAGTTGATATCGCGGTTGATCCGCTGGAAGGCACGAACCTGTGCGCGCTGGGCGCGAACAATGCGATCGCGGTTTTAGCCGCCGCCGAACGCGGTGGATTGCTGCATGCTCCGGACATCTATATGGACAAGATCGTCGTGGGCCCATCGTCGCGCGGGGTGGTGGACATCGACGCTCCGGTGAAAGACAACCTGCGCAACATCGCGCGCCGTCTGGGCCGGGACATCGAAGATTTGACCGTGATCATTCTCGATCGGACGCGACATAAGAAGATCATCGACGACGTCCGTGCGGCGGGCGCGCGCATCCGCCTGATTTCTGATGGCGATCTTTCGGCCGGCATCTCGGCCGCGGTGGCGGGGACAAACATTCACGCTTGTATCGGCATCGGCGGCGCACCTGAAGGTGTCCTGACGGCCGCCGCGGTCAAGTGTCTGAACGGCGAAATTCAGGCGCGTCTGGTTTTTGATCCTGACAAACTGGGAGTGGACCGGAAGAAAGTGCCGCCCGCGGATGAGGTCATCGAGCGTTTGAAATCGATGGGCATCAGCGATCCGAACAAGACATACGACACCGACGATCTAGCGCCAGGCAAGAAGATCATCTTTGCTGCTACCGGGGTCACAGACGGCACATTGATGCGGGGCGTGCGGTTCTTTGGCTCAGGCAAGCGCACTCATTCACTGGTAATGACCAGCGAGTCGAAGCATATTCGCTTTGTCGACACGATGCACATCGAGGGTGGCCCGGACACGGTGATTAGATTCTAGAGCAGACGTCTTAGGAATCCAGTCATGCGAGATTGGCGAACGAGAGCGAAAACTTTCGGGCATATGAGGCTTTTTCTTTTGATCGCTCTGGCCCTAACCGTGTCATTGGCCGCCGCCTCGGGCTCTCCGAAAGCACGTGAGCTGCCGGCAGCCTCGTTCCACGTCGAAGAGACGACCATCGCTCAGATTCATACCGCCTTTCGCACCAAACAGGTGACGTGCCGGGGTCTGGTCGAGGCGTACCTCGCGCGCATCGACGCCTACGACAAACAGGGCCCATCAATCAACGCCGTCGTGTTGCTCAATCCGGCCGCGCTGAAAACTGCGGATGAGCTCGATGCGCGAATGAAAGCCGGGGCCGCCATGCGTCCCCTGGAGTGCATTCCGGTTATCGTCAAAGACAACTATGAGACCAAAGGCCTGCGAACCACGGCCGGGTCTCAGTCACTCGTGAACTTCATTCCAACGCGAGACGCGTTCGTGGTGCAGAAAATCAGGGACGCCGGGGCCATCGTACTGTTCAAGTCGAACATGGCGGAGTTCGCGTTCACACCACTTGAAACCGTGGGCTCGATCTTGCCGGGCTACACTTTCAATCCGTACGCGCTGAATCACACCACGGCCGGATCGAGCGGGGGGACAGCAGCAGCGATCGCCGCGAGCTTTGGCGCGGTCGGGTTGGGCACCGATACCGGTAACTCGATCCGTGGTCCATCATCGCACCAGAGTCTGGTCGGCATTCGCTCGACGATGGGGCTGGTCAGTCGCATGGGCGTGGCGCCACTCAACTTTCTGGCGGACATCGCCGGGCCGATCACGCGCACGGTTGAGGATGC
>DASWQK010000690.1:0-2401 GCA_036403735.1 Pyrinomonadaceae bacterium | reverse complement strand
AGGTCCAATTGGAAATAACCCGGGCTGGTGAAGCAGCATGAAGAGCTTTGCGCCCCAACTCGGGACCGGACTCTGCGGACCCTGCCATGGCTTAACCGGGTACTTATCCAGGATGTTGTGGAAGGCGATCATCAGCAGGCCAAACGCTGCGGTCACCTTCAACGGTAGGTGCACGAGACCGGCGAGCACGATCATCGAGAAGCCGATTACGAAGATGACCTGCAGGAAGAAAAGGAACCGGAGATCGAAGTTGAAGAAGGCGAAGAGCCTGACAATTGTGACTTCCAAAATGATTAGCCAGACACCGCGACTGATGAGAAAACGTGACAGTTCGCGTTTACTGCTGCCGCGCGCGTATCGCAGATACGCTCCCGTGCCGGCCAGAAACACAAATATCGGCGCGCAGAAGTGGGTTATCCAACGAGTGAGAAAAAGAGAGACCGTCGTCTTTGAGAGATCGAGCGGATCGAAGAGCAGCGCACCCGAGTGAATAAAGTCGCGGGTGTGATCGAGCATCATGATGACCATCACGATGCCGCGCAGCATATCGATTGAATCAAGTCTCTTGCGTGCCGGCTTGACCGGTTCCGGATTAGCAGGTCCGGCAGCTTGCATGGATTCACCCACGTCAACTTCCCCAATCAGTCTGAAATAAGCTGCCGGAGTTTACCTTAACGACGAATTAAATTCGAGATTGGGATTGTAAATTCTTTCGATGCCCGGGTTCGATCATAACTCGATTTGCCGCGCTGAGATGACCGGTTCGAAAGCCAAAACCTGTGCAAGTGTTTGTTCATCGAGTGCAGCGTCTATCTGGATCACCGCCATCGCTTCCCCACCCCGCTCGCGCCGGCCCAGATGAAATGCGCTGATATTGATTCCGCTCTCACCCAGAATTGTGCCAACCCGCCCAATCACGCCAGGCACATCGCGATTGTGCATCACCAGCATGTAGCCGCGCGGGATCGCTTCGATGCGAAAATCGTTTATCTCAGTGATGCGCCCTTCGCGCTCGCCCTGCGCGATGCCAAAGACGGTGCCGGCGATTGATTGCTGATCAGATTCAGTCACTACTTTCGTTCGAATCGCGGGCCCAGCATCACCGCCCCGAACATACGACGTAGTCACCGCGATCCGTCGCTCTTCAGCGATCAGAAATGCGTTGACCACGTTAACGCGCGCGCTGACATCTCTAAGTAACCCCGCAAGAAATGCGCGCGTGACCGGTGCGGCGTCTATTCCAACCAACTCGCCCGCGAATTCCAAACGAACTTCGCGCACAGCGCTGTTTGTTAGCTGCGCGTGAAAACGGCCGAGGCTTTCAGCCAGGACGACATACGGCTGCAGCGCCGCTGACTCTTTCGCGCTCAGCGCCGGCACATTTACGGCGCCACGCAACGCGCCAGTCAGCAAATAGTCCCGCATCTGTTCCGCAACCGTGAACGCGACGCCTTCCTGCGCCTCAGTCGTGGACGCGCCGAGATGCGGCGTCACGATGACTTCATCTAGTGAGAGCAAAGGATGATCTGTGGGTGGAGGTTCCTGCGCAAAAACGTCGAGCGCGGCGCCGGCCACTTTCCCGGATTTAATCGCCTGGTACAGCGCCTCTTCATCAACCAGACCGCCGCGCGCGCAATTGATGACGCGCACGCCGTTCTTCATCTTCGCAAATGCGTCGGGCCCGATAATCCCGCGCGTCTCTGATGTCAGGGGTGTATGAATCGTTAAGAAGTCACTACGACTGATCGCATCTTCGAAAGACGCAGTTTCGATTTCCCGATCGCGAGCCTGTTCGGGTGCGATGAATGGATCGTAAGCGAGAATTTTCATCCCGAGTGCCCGGGCGCGATCAGCCACGCCTCGCCCAATTCGACCCAGGCCAATGACACCCAGAGTTTTTCCCTGCAATTCAGTGCCAATGAAATTCTTCCGTTCCCACTTGCCGGATTTCAAACTGCTATTTGCTTGCGGCACGCGACGAGCCAGGGCGACCAACAGCGCAATCGTATGCTCGGCCGTGGTAATCGTATTGCCATCGGGCGCGTTCATTACCACTATGCCGCACGCCGTTGCGACCGGCACATCGATATTGTCGACGCCGACTCCGGCCCGGCCGATGACGCGCAGGCTCTGCGCCGTATCGAGCAACTCCGCCGTGACTTTAGTTTCGCTGCGGACGATAAGACCTTCGCAGCCCATCAAGGCCTCGCGCAATTCAGCAATTGAGAGTTTTGTCTTTCTTTCGACAGTGAACCCCGCGTCGCGCAGAGGCTGCAGGCCGCTGTCGCTTACATCATCGGAAACAAGGATTCTGGGCATGGGAATGGTAGTGCTCGGCTTTGATGATCACATCGGATCGCCGGCGTCTTTGTTACCTTCGCGGTCGCGCGCCGGAGCGTCA